>NZ_JBVJKN010000010.1:0-243333 GCF_055585225.1 Streptomyces sp. NPDC053673
TGCAGGGGGGACCCTGTGGGAGAGTAGGACGCCGCCGAACAATCTTTAGCCTCAACCCCCGGACATCGTCCGGGGGTTGAGGCATTTTTGCGTTCTGCACCAGTACGGTCCTGCCGAGTTGCTACTGAGTTCCTGCTGACTTCCTGCCGGGGGATGACGGTTGAAGTCCACTACCTACGCTGGACGCATGCGCTATGACCTCGTCATCTTCGACAACGACGGTGTGCTCGTCGACAGTGAGCCGATCTCCAATACCGTCCTGGCCGCGTATCTGACCGAGCTCGGGCACCCGACGTCGTACGAGGACTCCCTCCGCGACTACATGGGCGCCGCTGTGCACCGGGTGCACGACACGGTGCTGGAGAGGACCGGGCAGCGGCTGCCGGAGGACTTCGACGAGATCCTGCATGGCCGAGTCTTCGCCGCCTTCGAACGGGAGTTGCAGCCGGTCAACGGCGTGAGCGAGGTGCTCGGGAAGCTTGTCGCGGAAGGGGTGCCGTACTGCGTGGCGTCGTCGGGGAGTCATGAGCGGATCCGGGTCGGGCATCGGAAGACCGGACTGGGCGAGTGGTTCCGGCGCGAGAACGTCTTCAGCGCGCAGGATGTGGGCCGCGGGAAGCCGGCGCCGGATCTGTTCCTGTACGCCGCCGAACGGATGGGGGTCGCGCCCGAGCGGTGCGTCGTCGTGGAGGACAGCCCGCTCGGGGTCGCGGCGGCTCATGCGGCGGGGATGGACGTGTACGGGTTCACGGCGATGACGGCGGCCGCGGACCTCGCCGGCGCCAAGGCGCACTTCGCGGACATGGCGGAGCTGCCGGGATTGCTCGCGTGATCCATCTACTCATGGGTAGATGAGCGGCTTACGCTGTGCGGCCATGACAGACGCGCGGTTGCGGCACGGTCGGGGCTCGTTGGGGCTGAGCTTCTTCGTCCAGGGGGTGACCTTTGCGCTCCTCGTGACGCGCATACCTGCGATTCAGGACCGGTACGGGATATCCGACGGGCTGCTGCCGCTGTTTCTGGCGGCCGTGCCGATCCTGGCCGGGGTAGGCAGCGTAGTGACCGAGAAGCTTGTGGCGCGCGTGCGGCCGGGTGCCGTGCTGAGGTGGTCGCAGCCGGTCGTGCTGCTGTCGCTTCTGAGCGTGGGGGCGGGCAGCGGGCTGTGGCAGGTGGCCGTGGCGCTCGGGGCGTTCGGGCTTGCGGTCGGTGCGCTGGACGCGTCCATGAACATGCTCGGGGTGAGCTTGCAGCGGGCGTACGGGCGCAGCATCATGCTCGGCTTCCACGCGACGTACAGCCTCGGTGGGATCGTGGGCGCGTCGCTCGCATGGGTGGGGGCGCACTGGGATCTGCCGCTCGTGGTGTCGTATCTGCCGGTGGTGGCGGTGCTGTTGCCGGCGGCGCTGGTCGGGAGCCGGTGGTACGTGGACGCGGAGGACCGTCCGGGCCGCCAGGAGGAGGGCGTTGCGGGCGGGGCGCCGGTTCCCTTCAAGGTGCTGCTGCCGCTGTGTCTGGTGATGACGTTCGCGTACATCGGGGATTCGACGGTCTCCAATTGGAGCGCGAAGTATCTCCAGGACGTACTGGGGGGCTCGGAGGAGCTGGCGACGGTCCCGTACAACGCGTACATGGTGACGACGCTGCTGGGGCGGGCCGTGGGGGATCTCGGCGTGCGGCGCTTCGGGGCCGTCGCGGTCGTGCGGTTCGGTACGGTGCTGGCCGCCGGTGGGTTCGCGGTGGTCGCGGTGGCGCCCGGGGCATGGGTGGGGCTTGCCGGGTTCACTCTGCTCGGGCTCGGGCTGTGTGTGATCGTGCCGCAGACGTTCGCAGCGGCGGGGCGGCTCGCTGGTGAACGTCGTAGCCCGGGGGCGAGCGACGTGGCCGTGGCTCGTCTGAACGTTTTCAATTATGTGGGGTTCTTGATCGGGTCGCCGCTGGTCGGGGCGCTCGGAGATGCGTGGAACTACCGGGGCGCGATGCTCGTTCCGATGGTGTTGGTCCTTGTGACGTTGCTGTATGCCCGGTCGTTCATGGCGGAGTCCGACCGATACGGTGGCGAGCATGAGCGGCCGCGCACTGTTGATGTGGGACGAAGCGGTGACGAAGTATGACTTCGGAGCCGGCCATCCGATGGATCCGGTACGGCTTGCGCTGACCATGGGGTTGGTGCGGGCGTACGGGCTGGACCGTGCGGTGGATGTGGTAGCCGCGAAGCCGGCCGGGGAGTCGACGCTGCGGCTGGTCCACCGAGAGGACTATGTGGCGGCCGTGCGGGCGGCCTCCGAGGACCCGCGGGCGGCAGACCAGTCGTACGGTCTGGGGACGATGGACGACCCGGCGTTCGCCGGCATGCATGAGGTGTCCGCGCTGATCGCGGGACAGTCGGTGGGGGCGGCGGACGCGGTCTGGCGTGGGGAAGCCGGGCATGCGGTGAACTTCGCGGGTGGGCTGCATCATGCGATGCCGGGGGCGGCGTCGGGGTTCTGCATCTACAACGACGCGTCGCTGGCGATCGCCCGGCTGCTGGAGCTGGGAGCGGAGCGGGTCGCGTACGTGGATGTGGACGTACATCACGGGGACGGGGTCCAGGCGGCGTTCTGGGACGACCCGAGGGTGCTGACGATTTCGCTGCACGAGCATCCGCGCATGCTGTTTCCGGGGACGGGGTGGCCTGAGGAGACAGGCGGGTCCGGTGCGGCCGAGGGCAGCGCCGTGAATGTGGCGCTGCCGGCGGGGACGGGTGACGAGGGCTGGCTGCGGGCGTTCCATGCCGTGGTGCCGGAGCTGTTGTCGGACTTCCGGCCGCAGGTGCTGGTGACGCAGCACGGGGCGGATACGCACTTCGAGGATCCGCTGGCGCATCTGGCGGTGTCGCTCGATGCGCAGCGGCTGGTCCAGGAGGCGTGCCACTCGCTGGCGCACGAGTACGTCGAGGGCGGGCGTTGGGTCGCCCTCGGGGGCGGTGGGTACGCGGTGGTGGATGTGGTGCCGCGGTCGTGGACGCACCTGGTGGGGATCGCTGGGCATGCGCCGGTGGATCCCGAGTCGGTGATTCCGTCGTCGTGGCGGGATGAAGTGTATGCGCGGACACGGCAGTTGGGGCCGGGGCGGATGACGGACGGCCGTACGCCCGGATGGCGGGCCTGGGAGGAGGGGTACGACCCGGCGGACCGGCTGGACCAGGCGGTGCTGGCGACGAGGCGGGCGGCGTTTCCGCTGAGGGGACTGCTGGCCTAGGGGGTGCCTTCTGGATCAGCCCTGATCCGGAAGACAGGTGCTGGAGCCCGGGGGCGGCGCGCTGACGAAGGAAGGGCGACGCGCTTCCGGAGGCGGGGAGGGAGAGTACCCGCGTTACGCCGACTGTGGGGATTTGCCGGGGTTTTTGGTGTGTGGGTCGGTGGGCTGCGGCAGCATCGGCGGTGTGTTGAGCAGGGGAGCGTTGCGGGCGCATCTGTTGGCGGCGAGGTTGGCCGGGCCGGTGGCCACGTCGAGGGAGGAGAGCCTGCGGAGCTATCGGCTGTTCGCGGCGCGGGATCCACGCGTCACGCTCGGACTCGATCCCGAATGGGTATGGGATGAGCGGGATTTGATCGCGTTAATGGCCGACAAGTGCGGGGTCTCCGGTGATCCGAGGCATGTTTCAGGGCCGGATGTGATCGATCCTGAGAGGACGCTGAGCGGGCTCGATGCGTTCGCCGAGCGGCTGGGGGTGCTGGCCGAGCGGCGGGGTGCGGTGCTGTTCGGGACCGGGCACCCGCATCGGCTGCTCGGGTTCTACGCCGAGCTGGCAGACGCTTTGTCGGCGGCAGGCTGTCTCGTCCTCACACCGGCGCAGGGGCGATGTGTCGACATAACGACCCGGTTCGGGGTACGCACGTACAACCTTGACTACGTACGGGGAGTCGCGCTGGTGCGGGAACCCGGCGTGCCGGTCGCCGGCCGTGAGACCGGTGCGCACACTCACTCGCCCCTCCCGGTTCGGGCCGCGATGGAGGGGGTTGCGGAGGTGGGCGGCCGCCTGCCCGAGCTGGTCGTCGGGGACCACGGCTGGGTCTGCGGGGCAGGTCAGCTGGGATTCGAGGCCATCGGCCTGGCCGACACGGACGATCCGGCGCTGTTCGTCGGCGAGGCCGAGGGGCAGGTGTCCGTCGCCGTTCCGCTTGATGACGCTGTGCGGTCCGATTACTACCGGCCGCTTACTCGCTATGTACTCAATCGAGCGTGTCTGTCACAGTAAACGGCCGATGGCTGCTCCTCTTCCCCACTCGCATCACCCGCCCCTAGTCTGGTGAGTGAGCGCACCGCGACGAAGAGTCACCGGAGGGGAAGCCGGTGTGCGTCGTGTGCGGAAGGTACAGGTGGGTCATGGCTGCTGGCGAGAGGCCTCTCAACGAGGTCAAGTTCCTGACCGTGGCGGAAGTCGCCTCGGTGATGCGCGTATCGAAGATGACCGTGTACCGGTTGGTGCACAGCGGTCATCTGCCGGCGATTCGGGTGGGCAGGTCCTTCCGGGTCCCGGAGCAAGCGGTTCACGAGTACCTCCGCGAGTCCTTTGTGGGGGTGGAATCAGCCTGAGGCGCCCCTCGGATTACAAGCTCGGAGCTCGGGCCGGTAGGCTAGGCCGACGTAGGTCGTGTGGGCCCAGACGCCCCGCACCGAGTGAAGAGAAGTGAGCGAGGGTAGTCGTGGGCTCTGTTATCAAGAAGCGGCGCAAGCGGATGGCGAAGAAGAAGCACCGCAAGCTGCTCAAGCGCACGCGCGTTCAGCGTCGCAACAAGAAGTAAGCGGCGGCTGTCCGTGAATCCGCGGCCCTTCCACCCGAGTGGGTGGAGGGGCCGCGGTGCGTTTGCGGGGCGCGTGCTGTCCCTCGTTTCATGCCACCTGGACCGGCGGTGTCGTGCGTTGGGACCAATGAGCCGTGAAGAAAGCCCTGCGGTCATCACAGCGCAACATCAACCCGCTACGGTGACGCATAGCCAGGACCGAACGGAAGGCGCTGATCTTGGGCAAGGTCGTGCTCGTCACCGGTGTGGCCCGGCAGCTCGGGGGCCGCTTCGTACGCCGAATCCAGCGGGACCCCGAAGTGGACCGGGTAGTGGGCGTGGATGCGGTGACTCCCGAGCATCATCTCGGCGGTGCCGACTTCGTACGGGCGGACATCCGCCAGCCCGCGATAGCTCGTGTACTTGCCGAGCATGATGTCGACACGGTCGTCCATATGGACGTCACGGGCACTCCCCTGGGCGCCGGCGGCCGCACGTCGGTCAAGGAGACCAACGTCATCGGCACCATGCAGCTGCTCGGCGCCTGCCAGAAGTCTCCGACCGTGCGGCGCCTGGTCGTCAAGTCCAGTACGAGCGTGTACGGCTCCGCGCCCCGCGACCCGGCCGTCTTCACCGAGACCACACCGCCCAAGTCCCTCCCCAGCGGTGGCTTCGCCAAGGACGCGGTGGAGGTCGAGGGGTACGTACGCGGCTTCGCGCGCCGCAGGCCGGACGTGGCCGTGTGCGTGCTGCGCTTCGCGAACATCCTCGGGCCGCGCGCCGACTCCCCGCTCGCCGACTATTTCTCGCTGCCCGTCATGCCGACCGTCTTCGGCTACGACCCGCGGCTGCAGTTCGTCCATGAGGACGACGTCATCGAGGTGTTGCGGATCGCCTCCCACGAGCCGCGCCGTGGAACGCTGAACAGCGGCACGTTCAATGTCGCGGGCGATGGCGTGCTGCTGCTGTCGCAGTGCTCGCGGCGGCTGGGCCGTCCCACGGTGCCGGTGCTGCTGCCGGCCGTCACCTGGGTCGGGTCCGCACTGCGGACGGTCGGGCTCACCGACTTCTCGCCGGAGCAGATCCGGCTGCTCACGCACGGCCGGGTGGTCAGTACCGTCCAGATGCGCGAGACGCTGGGCTTCACCCCCGCGTACACGACCGCGGAGACCTTCGCGGACTTCTCGCGCAGCCGCGGGCCGGGGCTGCTGCCGCCGGAGGCCCTGGCGAGGGCGGTCGACAAGGTCGCCGCCCTCCCGCTGGCGGGCGGCGCCAGGACCACCACTCAGAGCGCCGGATAAGGAGCGCAAGGAACGATGGCGGACGCCAAGGTCATTCCGTTCGACGACGACCGGTCACGCAACGGTACGCCGCAGCGCTCGGTGCGGCGGCGCCCCGGGTCAGGTCGGCGAAAGGCCGCCGAGGTGGCGGCCCGTGAGATCCCGGTGGGCGCTGTGCCGGGGCAACTGGGCGGGGAGCGTACGTCGGCGCGGGACGCCGTCGCGGATGCGGGTACGGACTCGGGCACGGCGTCCGACGGGTCGCCGCGCGTGCCGGAGGCGGGCGGCGGCTGGGACCGGCGCATCGCGGGCGGGCTGGCGTTTCTGCGGCGCCGGGTCACCGGTGACTACGAGGTCGACGAGTTCGGCTACGACAAGGAACTCACCGACCAGGTGCTCATGTCGCTGCTGCGGCCGCTGTACGAGAAGTACTTCCGGGTCGAGGTGAAGGGCATCGAGAACATCCCGTCGGAGGGCGGGGCGCTCGTCGTGGCCAACCACTCCGGGACGCTGCCGCTGGACGGGCTGATGATGCAGGTCGCCGTCCATGACAATCACCCGGCCGGCCGCCATCTGCGGCTGCTCGCCGCGGATCTGGTCTTCGTGCTGCCGGTGATAAACGAGCTGGCGCGGAAGGCCGGGCACACGCTGGCGTGCGCGGAGGACGCGGAGCGGCTGCTGCAGCAGGGTGAGGTCGTCGGTGTCATGCCGGAGGGCTTCAAGGGCATCGGCAAGCCCTTCAGCGAGCGGTACAAGCTGCAGCGCTTCGGGCGTGGCGGCTTCGTCTCGACGGCGCTTCGGGCGGGGACGCCGATCGTGCCCTGCTCGATCGTCGGGGCGGAGGAGATCTACCCGATGGTCGGTAACGCGAAAACGCTGGCGCGGCTGCTGGGGTTCCCGTACTTCCCGCTTACGCCGACGTTCCCCTGGCTGGGGCCGCTGGGGGCGGTGCCGCTGCCGACGAAGTGGACGATCCAGTTCGGGGAGCCGATCCCGACGGACGGCTATCCGCCGGAGGCGGCGGAGGATCCGATGCTGATGTTCAACCTGACGGACCAGGTGAGGGAGCAGATCCAGCACACCTTGTACAAGCTGCTGGTGCAGCGGCGGTCGGTGTTCTTCTGAGGGGCCTGTCGGGCCTTCTCATGTCATGACGTCATGAGGGAGGGGCGGGAGACCTGGTGTCTCCCGCCCCTCCCTCATGTGCTCCCTCAGGTGCCTAGGGTGCGTCCTCGCCCTCGATGCCCAGACCGGGCAGCAGGCCCGGCAGCAGCGGCGGGATGGTCACATCGGGCATGGGATCCGTCATGTCCGTCCCCCTGCCGGAGGGGGACGGTGTCGCGCTGTTCTGCGGAGGGTCGAGCAGTCCGCCCGTGTTGCCCCCGAGCAGGCCGTCGTCCGTCGTCGTGCCCGAGCCCGACGGCTGGGGCCAGTTGTCCCCGTCGGTCCGGCCCGTGGAGGGCGAGGACGGCGACGGGCGGTACGTACCGGACGTACCCGAGGAGTCCTGGGGGGACGGTCCGGAATGCTGCGGTCCGCCGTGCTCCGTCTCGGGTACGCGGGGCAGCAGCGACTGGAGCGGCCCGACCTCTTGGTCTATGGCGTCGAGGACCGAGCTCACTTCGTCGCCGACGTCGGTCAGCTGTGCGGGCAGGCGGTCCCGCAGCCCGTTCCACGTGTCGCGGTGGGAGCGGGAGAAGGACGACAGCGTCGCGATGGGGCCGAGCGAGCCGTCCCGTTCGTAGGCCTGGTGAAGAAGCCGGTGGCCTTCGGAGACGTCGTGGTGCATGCCGCTCAGGGCGCGTCTGACCTCGCCCAGGGACTCGTGGTCCAGCTCGCCTGCCCGGCCGCGCTCCATCAGACGGCGGGCTTCGTTGAGCCTGGTCGAGGCCTGGTCGAGGTAGAGCTCGCCGCGGTCCGCGTCGTCGTCGGCCATGCCGAGCTTGATGTCCTCCATGCCCCGCTTGAGCCCGTAGAGCGAGTCACCGGGGAGGGCGTCGGCACTTGCGCCGGCCACCCCGCTGAGGGCTCCTGCGGCCACACCGACGGTGAGCCCGCCGGCTGCGAGGCCCTTGGACCAGCGGGAGCGCGGGCGCAGTTTCCTGAGCGGGGAGGCCCGATGGGCACCGCGGCCGGAAGTTCGCTGCCCCGGCACGGTGGGGCCCGCGGGGGCGCCACCCTCCGCGAGCATCGCTTCCATGGCGGCCACGAGCTGAGCTCGCTGCACCACCTTGACCTCGGGATCCAACTGGGGTTTCGGCAGTTCCCCGAGGCCGTTCGCCAAGGCCAACAGTCGCCCGTGCTCGGCCGGTTCGGCCGAATCCTCGGGCGGCTCGGCCGCCGTGCCCCGGAGCGTCCGATCCTCCAGGGCCTGGGCGAAGGCGTTCGCCCGCCGGTGCGCCGAAACGTTCGCGATCACTGGCGGCACCTCCTCTCGTCATGACGGTCGACTCCCCGGGGGGTCCGGAAGGTTGCACGCCTTGAGCACATCCACACGAACGAGTGAGTGGCTGCGGGCATGGCGTGACCGCAGGGAGCCTGCATTCCGCACAACGAGCGGCTCGGCAGTTGGGTTACGCGCGGAGGATGATCGGACCAGTGCGTCATCAGGCGCTCACGGATGGTGAGTTGAGGTGAACGGGACCGGGGACTGGGCGCGTGGGGGGAGGTGCGTGGGGGTGTGGGGATGTGGGGCGCAGGGGGGAGGGGGGACGAGGGGGAGGGTGACGGGCGGTCAGCGCGCGTCTTCGGGGAGGAGTCGGGCCAGGGTGCGGACGGCACGGTATTGGAGGGTCTTGATCGCGCCCTCGTTCTTGCCCATCACCCGTGCGGTTTCGGCGACAGACAGGCCCTGCAGGAAGCGCAGGGTCACACACTCCTGCTGCTGGGGATTGAGCTTGCGGACGGCTTCGAGCAGTGCGGCGTTCGAGAGGGATTCGAGAACCGAGTCCTCGGGGCTGCGCTCGACCTCGTTGGCATCGAGCATCTCGCCGGTGGTCACTTCCAGTCGGAAGCGGCTCGATTTGAAGTGGTCGGCGACCAGATTGCGGGCGATCGTGACCAGCCAGGCGCCGAAGTCGCGGCCCTGCCAGGTGAAGGTGGAGATACGGCGCAGCGCGCGGAGGAACGTCTCGCTGGTGAGGTCCTCCGCGGTCGCCTTCCCGCCAACGCGGTAGTAGATGTAGCGATAGACCGTGTCGCTGTACTGGTCGTACAGCCGGCCGAAGGCCTCGGCCTCGCCGGCCTGGGCGCGCTCGACGAGCTCCATCATGCGCGCGCTGTCGCTGTCGGCGCTGGGCCGGCGGGCCGTGGTCGAGGCGCCGGCGCCGCCCCGGCCGCCCCGTCTGCCCACCTCCCGCCCGTCACCCGACCGCCGTCCCGCAACGACTCCGCTGCGCGTCGGCCCCTTCTCGAGGCCGTCGGCCAGGGCGTAGCAGGGACCGGCAGGGCCGAGGGCGGCAGGGCTCGGCGCGGCGAAAGCGGGGACGGCGTACGCGGTGGGGACGAAGCCACGCAAATGGTCGAGGACCGTTGCGCGCAGCGTAGCCAGGCCCGAGGCGTCAACCCCGACGTGTGGGTACACGGGACTCCCAGAGGCAGAGCTTCCATCACGTGCAGTGCGGGACCGTTCACCCGTCGTGGCGACGTGTGGGGTCCTTAATGCGTCTGAGGAGAATAACGCTTCGTACAGGCAGCGCTACACCCAGTTGCCCAAATCACCGATTACGTCGCTTCTGTTGCAGCAAAGCGACACATCCAGTCGCAGATTGTGATCGCTTATTGATCGGATTACTTCGTGATCTGCTGCGGCGCGTGATGGGTTGTGCTCAAGTGGCGGCAACGGGACTGGCAGGGCGCACAGGCGGGTAAGAGGGCCGGAATGGCGCATGCCGGACACCGGCGTCAGTTTCCTCGCACCGGTGCGGTCGAACGGATGTCCGTCTATGTGCGGTTGCGGTTGCGGTCGTGCTCGTGGTCCGCGTGTCCCGCCGCGTCAGCGGCGGCGGCGGTGCAGGGCGACGGCCGCCGCCGTGCCGCCCGCGATCGCCCCGACCCCCGCCGCGGCCGGGATGCCGACCTTGGCCGCCTTGCGGCCGGTGCGGTAGTCGCGCAGCCGCCAGTCGCGCTCGCGCGCGTGCTTGCGCAGCTTGGTGTCCGGGTTGATGGCGTACGGGTGCCCGACGAGAGAGAGCATCGGGATGTCGTTGTGCGAGTCGCTGTACGCCGCACAGCGGCCCAGCTCCAGGTCCTCGGCGGCCGCCAGGGCCCGTACCGCTTCGGCCTTCGCCGGGCCGTGCAGCGGCTCGCCCACGAGCTTTCCGGTGTAGACGCCGTCCACGGACTCGGCGACCGTGCCGAGCGCGCCGGTCAGGCCGAGGCGGCGGGCGATGATCGTCGCGGTCTCCACCGGCGCGGCGGTGACCAGCCAGACCTTCTGGCCCGCGTCGAGGTGGGCCTGGGCCAGGGCGCGGGTGCCGGGCCAGATGCGGTCCGCCATGTACTCGTCGTAGATCTCCTCGCCGATGGACATCAGCTCGGAGACGCGGTGGCCCTTGACGATGGACAGCGCGGACTCGCGTACGTCCTGCATATGGTCGGGGTCCTCGACCCCGGCGAGCCGGAACCAGGTCTGCTGCCAGGCGAATCTCGCCAGCTCGCGGCGCTGGAAGAACTTCCGCTTGTACAGGCCGCGCCCGAAGTGGAAGATCGCGGCGCCCTGCATCACGGTGTTGTCGAGGTCGAAGAAGGCCGCGGCGCGGACGTCCCCGACGACGGGGAAGTCCGGCTCGGCCGGCTTGGCGCCTGCCGTCTCCGCCGTCTCCGCGGATTCTGCTTCGTACTGTTGCGAGGTCTTGCGCGCTGCCTCGGCGGCGGCCTCGCCTGCGAGGACGCTCCGTGCGGTGGCGGAGCGCCTACGGGGGGTGAGCCATCCCAGTGCGGCCATGTCGTGAGCATAGCCAGTCTGTTCGGGACTTCCTGACGCGTCGGGATGCGAAGGCGTGAACTCTCCGGGGCCGGATTGTTAAAGGGACCATTCGGGCGTGTGGCGGGCAGGCGGAGAATGGGCGTCATGAGTGCTCTGCTGCGGCGTACGAAGAAGAAGGCAGGCGATCGGGTCGTGACCCTGATCGGGAAGCCCGGGTGCCATCTCTGTGACGATGCGAGGTCCGTGATCCAGGAGGTGTGCGCGGAGACCGGCGCGGCCTGGGAGGAGAAGGACATCACGCAGGACGAAGAGCTGCACCGGGAGTACTGGGAGCAGATTCCGGTCGTCCTGGTGGACGGCGAGCAGCACACGTTCTGGCGGGTGGACGCCGGGCGGCTCCGCCGCGAACTGGGGGCGTGACCGAAAGGCGGTTACCATCGTGGGCGATTTGTTGGGGTCTCGGGGGCGTGGCCGTAAGGAGTGTGTACCGCTTTGCCCCCTTCGGACTTTCAACGAGCACGAGGGGTCCGCGGTTCCGGAATCGCGCGATCGGCTCGCGTGACCCCGGTCACTTTGCACGGACAAAGCGGACACCATCTTTGTGCACGCGTTCACAAAGACATAGCCTGCATTCGACGGGGCGGCCATGGGACGTACGGCCGCCTGCAGCCTCGCTCATCCCGCAGGAGCACCGTGGCAACTGGCCGAACTCACCGACCGGCGACTCGCAGCCGAGGAATCCCCGAGGCCACTGTCGCCCGGCTTCCGCTGTATCTGCGCGCCCTGACCGCGCTGTCGGAGCGCTCAGTGCCGACGGTCTCCTCGGAGGAGCTCGCGGCGGCGGCGGGTGTGAACTCCGCGAAGCTGCGCAAGGACTTCTCGTACCTCGGCTCCTACGGGACCAGGGGTGTCGGCTATGACGTCGAGTACCTCGTCTACCAGATCTCGCGCGAGCTCGGCCTCACCCAGGACTGGCCGGTTGTGATCGTCGGTATCGGTAACCTCGGCGCCGCGCTCGCCAACTACGGCGGCTTCGCCTCCCGTGGCTTCCGGGTCGCCGCGCTGATCGACGCCGACCCGGCGATGGCCGGTAAGCCGGTCGCCGGGATCCCCGTCCAGCACACCGACGAGCTGGAGAAGATCATCTCGGACAACGGCGTCTCCATCGGGGTCATCGCGACGCCCGCGGGCGCCGCCCAGCAGGTGTGCGACCGGCTGGTCGCCGCCGGCGTCACGTCCATCCTCAACTTCGCGCCCACCGTCCTCTCGGTGCCGGACGGCGTGGACGTGCGCAAGGTCGACCTCTCGATCGAGCTGCAGATCCTCGCCTTCCACGAGCAGCGCAAGGCCGGCGAGGAGACCGAGGTCGGGGGCGAGGTCGAGGCCGCTGTACCGCCCGTCGCCTCGCGCGGAGCCACAGGCGCGGCCGCCGGCCGGAAGGGACCCGACGGGGACGTACCCGCCGTGATGCCGGCATGAGCCTCCTGGTCGTCGGACTCAGTCACCGCAGCGCTCCGGTCAGTGTGCTGGAGCGGGCCTCGCTGTCCTCGGACACGCAGGGCAAGCTGCTGCAGGACACGCTCGCCGCGGAGCCCGCGGTGGAAGCGGCCGTCCTCGCCACCTGCAACCGCATCGAGCTCTACGCCGACGTGGACAAGTTCCACGCCGGTGTCGCCGAGCTGTCCACCCTGCTCTCCCAGCACAGCGGCGTGGGGCTCGAGGAACTCACCCCTTATCTCTATGTGCACTACGAGGACCGGGCCGTCCACCACCTCTTCTCGGTGGCCTGCGGGCTGGACTCGATGGTCGTCGGCGAGGGCCAGATCCTCGGCCAGATCAAGGACTCCCTCGCGCTCGGCCAGGAGCTGCACACCGCCGGCCGGCTGCTGAACGACCTGTTCCAGCAGTCGCTGCGGGTCGGCAAGCGTGCCCACAGCGAGACCGGGATCGACCGGGCCGGGCAGTCGCTCGTCACCTTCGGCCTGGAGCAGCTGTCCGAAGGCACCCCGGTGGACTACTGGGCGCGCGGCAAGCGGGCGCTCGTCATCGGTGCCGGCTCGATGTCCTCGCTCGCCGCCGCCACGCTGGCGCGGGCCGGGGTCGCCGAGATCGTCATCGCCAACCGCACGCAGGAGCGCGCCGAGCGGCTCGTACAGATCCTCACCGAGCCGGGCGGTACGGGCGTGCGCGCCCGAGCAGTCGAAATGGCCTCTGTCGGCGCAGAGTTGACACGTGCCGACGTCGTCGTGTCGTGCACCGGGGCGACCGGGCTCGTGCTGAAGGCCGACGCCGTCGCCGCGGCGCTGCAGGGACGCGAGAGCATGCCGGCGCTGCTCGACCTCGCCATGCCCCGCGACATCGACGCCGCCGTGCACGGCCTCGACGGGGTCCGGTTCGTGGACATCGAGTCGCTCGCCGAGGCCTCCGCGGACGCCCCGATGGCCGCCGACGTCGACCAGGTGCGCACCATCGTCGCCGACGAGGTCGCCGCCTTCGGTGCCGCCCAGCGCGCCGCGCACATCACGCCGACCGTGGTCGCCCTGCGCACCATGGCCGCCGATGTGGTGGCCGGCGAGGTAGCCCGGCTGGAGGGCCGGCTGCCCGATCTCGACGAGAAGCAGCGCGCCGAGATCACCCAGACCGTGCGCCGCGTCGTCGACAAGCTCCTCCACGCGCCCACCGTGCGGATCAAGCAGCTCGCCGCCGAGCCCGGCGGCGCCGGCTACGCGGACGCGCTGCGCACACTCTTCGACCTCGACCCGGAGACGGTCGCCTCCGTCAGCCGGGCCGACGTGAACGACGCAGATCTCAAGAACCGAGGGCGAGTATGACCGAGAGGGCTTTGGGTACCGACCGGCCCCTACGGCTCGGAACCAGGCGCAGCAAACTCGCGATGGCCCAGTCCGGGCACGTGGCCGAGGCGGTGCGGCAGCTGACCGGCCGCCCCGTCGAGCTCGTCGAGATCACCACGTACGGCGACACCTCCCGCGAGCACCTGGCGCAGATCGGCGGCACCGGCGTGTTCGTCACCGCGCTGCGCGACGCGCTGCTCGCCGGTGAGGTCGACTTCGCGGTGCACTCGCTGAAGGACCTGCCGACCGCACAGCCGGACGACCTGGTGCTGGCCGCGATCCCGCGGCGCGAGGACCCGCGCGACGTCCTGGTGGCGCGTGACGGGCTGACCCTTGACCGGCTGCCCCGGGGAGCCCGGGTCGGCACCGGCTCGCCGCGCCGGATGGCGCAGCTGAACGCGTACGCGCGTTCGCACGGGCTGGACATCGAGACCGTGCCGATCCGCGGGAACATCGACACCCGCGTCGGTTTCGTGCGGAACGGGGAACTGGACGCGGTGGTTCTCGCCGCGGCCGGCCTGAACCGTATCGGGCGGATCAACGAGGTGACCGACTTCCTGCCGGTCGACTCGATCCTGCCCGCCCCCGGCCAGGGGGCCCTGGCAGTCGAGTGCCTGTCGGCGAACGCCGATCTCGCTGCCGTGCTCGCCGAGCTCGACGACCCGTACACCCGGGCCGCCGTGACCGCCGAGCGATCCCTGCTCGCCGCCCTGGAGGCCGGCTGCAGCGCACCTGTGGGTGCGCTGGCCGACCTGCTGGCTGACGGACAGGTTGTTCATGAGATGCGCCTGCGGGGTGTCGTCGGCACGACCGACGGTTCCACGCTGGTGCAGCTGTCCACCACCGGTCCCGTACCTACGTCGCACGACGACGCGGTGGCACTCGGTCGCGAACTCGCGTCCGAGATGCTCGCCAAGGGTGCGGCCGGTCTTATGGGGGAGCGAGCACTTTGAGCCCCACCGCCTCGAACCTTCCGGCTGTTCCCGCACACGGGCACGTCACCTTCCTCGGCGCCGGTCCCGGTGACCCGGGTCTGCTGACGCTGCGCGCCGTGGAGGCGCTGGCGCGCGCGGACGTACTGATCGCCGAGCCCGATGTCCTCGACGTCGTTCGCGGCCATGCGCGCACCGGAGTGAGCACGCCTGAACTGACGGTTGTTGACGATGCGTCAACGGCCGTCGGGGTCCCCGTGTTGAGGGATGCGGCCAATCTTGTCATGGAGGCCGCGCGGAGCGGCAAGCGGGTCGTCCGTGCGGTGAGCGGCGACCCCGGGCTCGACGGCGACGCGGGCACGGAGATGCTCGCCTGCGCGGCCGAGGCCATCCCCTTCGAGGTCGTGCCGGGTGTCGCGACGGCGGTGGGCGTGCCTGCGTACGCCGGTGTCCCGCTGCGCGACGCACAGGGGACGGACGTGCGGTTCATCGACGCCCGTACCGCGGACAGCCGCTGCTGGACCGAGGTCGGCGCGTCGGACGGGACCGTCGTCGTGTCCACGACGCTGGACGCGGTCGCGTCGGCCGCGGGCGAGCTGGTGACCGCAGGGCGCAAGCCCGACACCCCGCTGACGGTGACGGTCGCCGGTACGACGACACGGCAGCGGACATGGACGGCCACGCTCGGGACGATCGCGCAGCTCTTCAAGCAGACGAAGGTGCTGCCGTCGCCGGAGGGCCACCGGCCCGTCATAGCCGTGGTCGGTGAGCGCAGTGCCGCCGCCCAGCGCGACCAGCTCGCGTGGTTCGAGTCCAAGCCGCTGTTCGGCTGGAAGGTCCTCGTGCCGCGTACGAAGGAGCAGGCGGCATCGCTCTCCGACCAGCTCAGGTCCTATGGCGCCGTCCCGCACGAGGTGCCGACGATCGCCGTCGAGCCGCCGCGGACGCCGCAGCAGATGGAGCGCGCGGTCAAGGGGCTCGTCACCGGCCGCTACGAGTGGATCGCCTTCACCTCGGTCAATGCCGTGAAGGCGGTACGGGAGAAGTTCGAGGAGTACGGGCTCGACGCGCGGGCCTTCGCCGGGATCAAGGTCGCCGCGGTCGGCGAGCAGACGGCGCGTGCTCTGGTCGAGTTCGGCGTCAAGCCCGATCTGGTGCCCAGCGGGGAGCAGTCGGCCGCCGGTCTGCTGGAGGACTGGCCGCCGTACGACCCGGTGTTCGACCCGATCGACCGGGTGTTCCTGCCCAGGGCCGACATCGCCACGGAGACGCTGGTGGCGGGCCTGATCGAGCTGGGCTGGGAGGTCGACGACGTCACGGCCTACCGGACCGTGCGGGCGTCGCCGCCGCCGGCGGAGACCCGGGAAGCGATCAAGGGCGGCGGTTTCGACGCCGTTCTGTTCACGTCGTCCTCCACCGTGCGGAACCTGGTCGGTATCGCCGGGAAGCCGCACAACGTGACCGTGATCGCGTGCATCGGTCCGGCCACCGCGAAGACGGCGGAGGAGCACGGGCTGCGGGTGGACGTGCTGTCGCCCGAGCCGTCGGTGCACAAGCTCGCGGAGGCGCTCGCGGAGTTCGGGGCGCGGCGGCGTGACGCGGCGGTCGAGGCCGGGGATCCGGTGACGCGGCCGAGCGAGCGGCGGCCGGGGGCGCGGAGGCGTCGTACGACGTAGTCGTACGACCCCGAGGGTTTACGGTGCCGGGCGCCCATCGCATGGGCGCCCGGCACCGTGGCGTTGTGCCGACCCGGTGCGCCCTGCGAAACGCCTCCCTGCGAAACGCCTCCCTGGGGAACGACCGCCCACAACCTGTCGGTAAGTGCGTGCTTCGGACGGGCGTAGCGTGGTGGGCATGACTGTGTACGGATCCTTTCCCGGGTCGCGGCCGCGGCGGCTGCGGACCACTCCCGCGATGCGGCGCATGGTCGCCGAGACGCGGCTGAATGCGGCTGATCTGATTCTCCCGGCGTTCGTACGGGAAGGCGTGAGCGAGCCCGTGCCGATCGCGGCGATGCCGGGGGTCGTGCAGCACTCGCTAGACACGCTGCGGAAGGCCGCGGTGGAGGCGGTGTCCGCCGGAGTTTCCGGGATCATGCTCTTCGGGGTGCCGGAGGACGCGAAGAAGGACGCGGCCGGGACGGCGGGGACCGATCCGGACGGGATTCTGCAGGTCGCCATCCGCGCGGTGAAGGCCGAGGTGGGCGACGAGCTCGTGATCATGTCCGATCTCTGTCTGGACGAGTACACCGATCACGGGCACTGCGGGGTGCTGGACGAGACCGGGCGCGTCGACAACGACGCCACGCTGGAGCGGTACGCCGAGATGGCGCAGGTCCAGGCCGACGCGGGCGTCCATGTGGTCGGCCCCAGCGGCATGATGGACGGCCAGGTCGGGGTCGTCCGGGACGCGCTGGACACCATCGGCAAGGAGGACGTGTCGATCCTCGCCTACACCGTGAAGTACTCGTCCGCCTTCTACGGGCCCTTCCGGGAAGCCGTCGGCTCGTCGTTGACCGGTGACCGCAAGACGTACCAGCAGGACCCCGCGAACCTGCGGGAGTCCATGCGGGAGCTCGCGCTCGACCTGGCCGAGGGCGCCGACATGGTCATGGTCAAGCCCGCGGGTCCGTACCTCGATGTGCTGGCGAAGGTCGCCGAGTCCGTGGACGTGCCCGTGGCCGCGTACCAGATCAGTGGCGAGTACGCGATGGTCGAGGCCGCGGCCGAGAAGGGCTGGATCGACCGGGACAAGGCGATCCTGGAGACCCTGACCGGGATCAGGCGCGCGGGCGCGCAGATGATCCTGACGTACTGGGCGACGGAGGTCGCGCAGAAGCTCGGCCGCGCCTAGGGCGTGTTGCGAAAGTCCCGCCTGGCCCGCGACGCCTGGCACACACTCCCCCGTAGCCCTTCGGGCACGGGAGGTGCCCCCACGCTGCGTTGTCGGACTCGTCCAAGTACGTCCAGTACGAGGACGATCTCCCCCAGAGCTGCGCCTGGGAGGTGCCCACCGCCTTGCGATCGCACGCACCAGACGCCGCGGGCCCCGCCCTACGGGCGGACGGCGCTACTTTCGCAACACGCCCTGGGCCTGCTCAGTCCCACCAGAACGACCACACGCTCTGCTCCAGCACCGCCTTGGCCGCGTACTCGTCCAGGGCGGTGAAGTGGCCCTGGGTGATGTTGTCCGGGCAGAACGCGAAGTGCTCCGCGGCGACGGCCCGCGCCTCGGCGGTCGTCGTCGGCGGGGCCGCCACGGAGAGCACGAGCTGGTCGAAGGTGAGTGCCACGACGCGTATGCCGAAGCGGTCCTCCCACGAGCGCAGGACGGAGCAGAGGCGCGCCACGTCGTTCTCGTGGTTGAGCGGACCGGTCCAGCCCAGCGCCGCCGGTATGTCGGCGCTGCGGCGGGCCGGGACGAGGGCGAGCCTGCACCGCTCCAGCCAGGAGTCCTCCCCGATGAGCGCTTCGGCCACCTCGGTCGCCGTCACGTCCGGATCGATGCCCGACGCGGCGGCCGGGGCGAGGCCGGGCCACTCGGCACCGAACGGCGCGACCTTGTCGTCGAACGCCGGGGGTTCGCCGAAGAGGGCGACGACGGCGTCCCGGCCGGGGTAGTCCTCGGGGGCGCCGAGCTCGTCAGCCGCGTACTCCTCCCAGAAGGCCTCCAGGACCTCCTCGGCGTCGTGATCCCCGGCGTACGACATCATCGCCGGGGCCAACTCCCAGTCCTCGGGCTGCCTTTCATGGCTGCTGCCCGAGCCGATGAGCACGGGGTGGAGCCCGGCGGCCCTGCGGGCGGGCAGCAGAGCGGACCAGTCGCCGGGGCGGGCGGGCTCGTCGGCGTACCAGAGCAGGGGCTCGTGCCACGGGCCGTCGACGGTCGTGTCGATCAGTCGGCCGGACGGCAGGTCGAGACCCAGTGAGCGGCCTGCGGGGTCGGTGGCCAGGGTCGGCAGGGGATTGGGAAGCATCGCCATGGACCGAATGTAGAGGCCGCCACTGACAACGGAGGCCGCCCGTCCACAACGGGCGGCCTCCACACCGGCCTTCGCGTGGGCGATCAGTAGGTGAGCGCGTCCGACATGTCGCTCAGCCAGTACGTGACCATGGCGCTGTCGTCCTCGATGTAGGTGCCCGCAGGGAGTGCGACCTCGGCGTGCGCGCCGGTCGACCCGGAGCCGTTGCCCGCGTCGAAGGAGACGGTGAGGTGCTTCGCGGTGCGGCCCTTGCTCCTGCCGGGCTCGCCGGTCAGCGAGACCGAGGCGTAGGCGGACTGGCCGGGGGCCAGGGTGACGACGGCCTGCGGCTTGCTGTCCTCGACGAACTGGGTGGGGGACTGGGCTTCGTCGAAGCGGAGGTACGGCGCGCCGAAGGCGTTGCAGGGGCGCGAGCCGGTGTTGGTGACGGTGATCAGCAGGTGGTTGATGGGGCGTGTGACCTTGCTGGCGACGACCTTGGTGTTGCTGCCGGTGCAGGTGACGGGGGAGGCGTCGCTGCTGCCGCCGTCGCTTGTGCTGCCGTTGCTGAAGCCGTTGCTCGCGTTGCCGCCGCCGCTGGTGCCCTTGCCGGAGCCCTTGCCGTTGCCGCCGGCCGGGGTTGCGGGCGCGGTACCGCCGCCCGTGCCCGAGGAACCCGCGGAAGAGGTGGCCGCAGGGGTCTCCGGGGCGGTGGCGCTCGCCTTGCCGCCGCCGGCCGGGTCCGCCGCCTTGGCCTTGTCGTCGTTCTGGCAGGCGGTCAGGGACAGGCCCGCCAGAAGGGCGGCGGTCGCAGCGATGGCGGCGCGGGTACGGATGGTGCGCATGGTGGATCGACTCCCCGTTGTGGTGGATTCAGTGACGGTTGATCAGCGAGATCACGACTGCGGTGCAGGCGATCAGAACGATGACCGCGAGGGCATCGCTCAAGCTGAAGTTGAAGCGGGTCGGCATCGGAGCTCCCGGTTCGGTGGTGCTGAACACACCTTGCGGGGGCAGCGGATCGTGGGACAACCGACCAGGGACAATGGGGGAAGCTGGAACGCCGAAACGGGATCTGACCTGGGGAAACCCCATGAGCCTGGAACGCGTTCCCGGGACGGTGGGACGAGGGGGAGGGCCGAAATGGCAGCGGGAACGGACGGCTTCGCGAGGCTGCTGAGCGCGCTGAAGGAACGCTCCGGACGCAGTTACGGGGCTCTCGCCAGACAGCTGCACATGAGCACGTCCACGCTGCACCGCTACTGCAACGGCGATGCCGTACCGACGGAGTACGCCCCCGTGGAGCGGCTCGCGCGGCTGTGCGGGGCGACCCCGGACGAGCTCGTGGAGCTGCACCGGCAGTGGATCCTGGCCGACGACGCCCGCAGGCGTGGCCGGGTCGGTGCGGCCGAGTCGCCCGGCGAGCCTTCGGGTGAGCCGTCCGTTGCGCCATCGGGTGAGTCGTCGGGTGTGCCGTCGGGTGAGGTCGAGCCCGGCGTGGCGGCTGTCCCGGCTCCGGTAGCCGGAACGCCCGAGCCTGAGCGGGCGCCCGAGGACGTGGCCCCCGAGCCGGTGGTCGTGGGGACGAAGCCCGCATCGCGCAAGCGCCGTCTGCGTATCGCCGTCGCCACGGCCGCCGTTGTCGCCGTCGCCGTCCCGGCCGCCGTCGCCGTGAGCCGGCTCGGGGACGAGGGCGCCGGTAGTGAGCAGCCCCGTGCAGGAGCGGGAGCCGGCGCCCCGACCGGGACCGCCGTGTCCCCGTCCCCTTCCGCGTCCGTCTCCGCCTCTGCCTCACCGAGCGGCAGCGCCTCGCCCGGCGGGAAGAAGGGGAGCACCTCGCCGTCGGACCCGGCCGCCACGAAGAAGTCGGAGGCACCCGCCGGGCCGAGCGGTGGGGCGGCGCCCAGCGTGGGCATCAGCTCGTACAACTGGGAAGAGCCGTGCGGCGAGGAGTACATGCTGGACCAGCAGCCCGGCCAGGTCCCGCCGCCGCCCCCTCCCCAGGACACCCGGAACTGGGCGCGCGCCCTGGGCGGTGTCAGCGCAGGCAACATGGCGCTGCAGCTGTCCGTGACGGGCAACACGGACGAGGCGGTGCTCATCACCGACCTGAACGTACGCGTGGTGGGCCGAAAGACCCCCCTGGCCTGGCAGGCCTATTCCATGGGTGACGGCTGCGGCAGCGGCGTCACCCCGCAGACCTTCGACATCGACCTGGACAACGCCCGGCCGCTGACCAAGCCCGTGGCGGGGCAGGACGGTGACACCGTGGTGCCGGCCAAGGACTTCCCGTACAAGGTCTCCACCCGCGATCCGCAGGTGCTGAACCTCGACGTCCACACCGAAGGGCACGAGGTCACGTGGTACCTGGAGCTGGCATGGAGCAGCGGCGACCGGAAAGGGACGATACGGGTCGACGACGGCGGAAAGCCCTTCCGCACGAGTGCCTTCGACGAGGGCAAGCTGCACCACTACTGGCCGGAGAAGGGCGAGTGGATCGCCCAGTGACGGTCAGCCGGAGTGAGCGGCCGCGAAGGCGGCGAAGGACGACCAGGTGGCGGGGGCGAGGGTGAGCATCGGGCCGTCGGGGGTCTTGGAGTCGCGGACGTGGACGGCGGTGGGGTGGGTGGCCACCTCGACGCAGGCGCCGCCCTCATCGCTGCTGTAGGACGACTTGCGCCATACGTACGCGACTTCGAGGCAGGCGCCTCCTTCGCTGCCGCTGTAGCTGGACTTGAACCACTCAAGTGCGGTGCTCATTGCTCTCCCCTAGCAGCCGGTCCAACAGGCCTTTCGTCTCCTCGGGGTTGAGGGCCTGTGTTCGCAGCATTGCATACTTCTGCGCCAGGATGCTGACCTCGTCGGGGTCAGTGATGAGCTGGCTGCCACGCTGTGTCTCGGTGTAGGCAAGGTGCTGGTGGTCTGGTGTCTCCAGGAGGATGAAGGGGCCGTCGAGGGCTGCGTGGGTCTCGCGGCCGAGCGGCATGATCTGGAGCGTGATGCCAGGGAGGTCGGCGCATAAGCGGAGGTGGCGGAGGGCCTCGACGTACACCTCGGCGCCGCCGAGGCGGTCCCGCACGATCGCTTCGGAGATGATGAAGCTCGTGGTCGGTGGGACCTTGCGGTGGAGGACCTCCTGGCGGTCCAGGCGGGCTGCCACCTGGGCGTTGATCTCGTCCTCGCTCAGGACGGGGACCTTGCTTTGGAAGACCGCTCGCGCGTAGTTCTCCGTCTGGAGGAGGCCGGGCAGCACCTGGTTCTCGAACCATGACAGCGCGATCGCCTCGCGCTCCAAGTCCATGTACTGCTCCGCCCACGCCGGAATCAGGTCCACCTCCGGCATGTTCTCGACCGCCGTCTCCAGCGCCCTCTTCGTCTCCAGAATCCCGTCCAGCAGCCTTGCCAGATCCGGTTTCAGCGGCCGCCTCCCCTGCTCGATCGAGGCGATCGTCTCCTCGTGCAGGCAGGCCCGTTCCGCAAGCTCGCGCTGGGTGAGGCAGGCGGTCTCCCGGAACAGGGCCACCAGCGCGCCCACGAGCTTCATCGCCGACGCGTTCTTCCTACGCCGTTTCCTGGGGTGCATGCCGTACCAACTCCCCGTGGCCGTACGAAAGTCATGCGCGGACCACCCGTACAGAAATCCCGTACGGGTGCGCGCACTGCAGCACGCTCATCACGGACCGTGACGCTCGTCTCATGAACGAGATGATTCAACTCCCCTGTGTGTGCGAGCGGTTTTACCGCCGGGAGCGGCGGTCCGTGCCCGCTGCCAGGGAGTTCACGCGAGAGGTCCTGGAAGCGTGGGACCTGGCAGGGGTAAGGGACGACGTACTGCTGTGCGTCAGCGAGCTGGCGACCAACGCGCTGGTGCACGGCGTACCGCCGGGCCGCGGCTATCTGTTGCGGTTGCGGCGGTACGGGGACGCCCTGCGGGTGGAGGTCCACGACAGTGGCGACGGCTGTCCCCGCGCGCGTGAGCCGGAGGGGGAGTCGGGGCGGGGGCTGTTGCTGGTGGCGGCGGTCGCGGACAAGTGGGGGGTCGGGGAGCGGCTGCCCGGGAAGGTCGTGTGGTGCGAGTTCGGGGTCAGCGCGAGACCGTGAGGAGGTCGGCGAGGCGGGAGAGACCGTCGGTGGAGTGCCCCTCGTCGATCGCGCGGTCCAGGATCGCCTGGAAGGGCTCGAAGAGTTCGGGGCTCACGCCCTGCTCGCGGAACGTGGCCAGGAAGTTGGGGAACGCCGCCTGGTTGACCGCGAGACTGGACACGTCGGTGAGGTGCTCTCCGGCGTCGAGCGCCCTGCCCATCTGCGGGGCGCCGCCGAGCATCGCGGTGATCCAGGGCACGAGGAGTTCCGAGAACTCCTCCGCGGAGATGTTCTCCGTACGGACCAGGGCGAAGGCCTGGAGGACTCCGAGGAGCATGCCGTACATGCCGGTGAGCAGCGCCAGGTCGTAGAGGGCTGCCCGCCCCGGGTCGGTGCCGGTCCACTTCGTGCCGCCGAAGGCCGCGAGGGTGGACCGGTGGGTCTCGTAGGCCTGCTCGTCACCGCTGTAGAAGACGTACGCATGCGGGCCCGCGATCATCTGCGGGACCGCCATGATGCCGCCGTCGACGTACCGGGCGCCGTGCTCGGCGGCCCAGGCCGCGAGCTCCCGGGCCTGGGCAGGGGTGCCGTTGGTCAGGTTGACCAGGGTCTTGCCGGTCACGGTGTCGCCGAGGGTGTCGAAGACCTCCTGGACGCTGTCATTGGTGAGGAGGCAGACGATGACGAGGGGGCTCGCCGTGACGGCGTCGGCAGGTGTGCCGGCCGGAAGGGCGCCCTGGGCGACGAGGGGGCCGGTCTTGGCGGGGGACCTGTTCCAGACGGTGACGGGGTGGCCGGCCTTGAGGAGCGCGGCGGCGAGGGCGGAGCCCATCATGCCGAGGCCGAGGACGGATACGCGGGTGGTGGTTTCTGGCATGGACCCGATCCTTGCCCGGTGCTGAAACCTGTACAAGTACTGACTATTTGGTGAGGTACTCACTCATGGGTAAGTGACCTGGCGATCACCACGCGAGGGGCGCACCCTGGAAGAGGTATCGCTGGAGGTGATCGGCCATGCAGACGCTTGTCGGATGGCACATCGAGACGGAGTTCCGTGAGGACGGCGACCACACGAGGGCGGCCGCTCTGCTGAGACTCGCTGACGGCACGGAGATCCGCGGACACGGAGCGGCCAACCGCCACCCGTCCGATGCCTCGCAGCTGCGGGTGGGCGAGGAGATCGCGGGCGCCCGGGCGCTCATGGACATCGCTCAGCAGTTGCTGCAGAAGGCCCATGTGGAGATCGACGATGTCAGGGGCACGCCCTCACATCCGCTGAAGTGAATCCGTTTGAGTGAGTTGCCTGCGTACGCCAAGGCCCCCGCACCCGGGCAGGGGAGCGGGGGCCGTGGCGGCGTACGTGTGATCAGAGACGCTCGGGGGTCCGGATGCCCAGCAGGGCCATGCCCTGCTGGAGGGTGCGGGCCGTCAGGTCGACGAGGAAGAGGCGGTTCTCCCCGACCTCCAGCGGCGGCTCCGGCCGTACCACCGGGCACTGGTCGTAGAACGTCGTGAGGAGCGACGCCAGCTGGTACAGGTACGCCGCCAGCTTGTGCGGCTCGTACGACGCGGCGACCTCGGCCAGGGTCTCGCCGAACCGGTCCAGGTGGAGGCCGAGAGCGCGCTCCGCCGGGGCCAGTTCGAGCTCCGGGTGGGCGACCGGCTTGCGGCCGCCGGCATTCCGCTTGATCGACTGGATACGGGCGTACGCGTACTGGAGGTACACGGACGTGTCGCCGTTGAGCGACACCATCTGGTCCAGGTCGAACTTGTAGTCGCGCACCGCCGACGTGGACAGGTCGGCGTACTTCACCGCGCCGATGCCCACGTACCGGCCGTTCTCGACAACCTCCTGGTCGCTCAGGCCCGCCTTCTCCTTCTTCTCGGCGACGACCGCCGTGGCCCGCTCGACCGCCTCGTCCAGCAGGTCCTCCAGGCGCACCGTCTCGCCCTCACGGGTCTTGAACGGCTTGCCGTCCTTGCCCAGCACCGTGCCGAAGGCGAGCTGGACGGCCGTGACGTCGTCGTTCAGCCAGCCGATGCGGCGGGCGGTCTCGAAGACCATCTTGAAGTGGAGCGACTGGCGGACGTCCACGACGTACAGCAGCGAGGTCGCGCCGAGGTTCTGCACGCGGTCCCGGATCGCGGAGAGGTCCGTCGCCGCGTAGCCGAAACCGCCGTCGGACTTCTGGACGATCAGCGGGACCGGGTTGCCGTCCGGGCCCTTGACGTCGTCGAAGAAGACGCACAGCGCGCCGTTGGAGCGGACGGCGACGCCCGACTCCTCCAGCAGCCGGCAGGTCTCGACCAGCATGTCGTTGTAACCGGACTCGCCGACGATGTCCGGGTCGTGGATCTCCATGTCGAGCTTGTCGAAGACCGAGTAGAAGTAGATCTTCGACTCGTCGACGAACCGCTGCCAGAGCGCGCGGGTCTCCTTTTCGCCCGACTGCAGGTCGACCACCCGGCGCCGGGCCCGGTCCTTGAACTCCTCGTCGGAGTCGAAGAGGGCGCGCGAGGCCTTGTACAGCCGGTTCAGGTTGGACATCGCCTCTTCGCCGGAGACGGCGGCGTCCTCGGAGCCCTTGTGGTCCAGCTCGTGGGGGTGCTCGATCAGGTACTGGATGAGCATGCCGAACTGGGTGCCCCAGTCGCCGATGTGGTGGCGCCGGACCACCTTCTCGCCGGTGAACTCCAGGATCTCGACCATGGCCGCGCCGATCACGGCGGACCGCAGATGGCCGACGTGCATCTCCTTCGCCACGTTCGGCTGGGCGTAGTCGATCACGGTCGTGCCGGGGTTCTCCGCGTACGGGACGCCGAGGCGGTCGTCCGCGGCGCGGGCGGCCAGCGTCTTCACGATCGCCTCGTCGGTGATCGTGATGTTGAGGAAGCCGGGGCCGGAGACCTCGATGTCCTTGAGGAGGTCGTTGGCGGGGATCGCCTCGACGAGCTTGGTCGCCAGTTCGCGCGGGTTGCCCTTGAGCTGCTTGGCGAGCGCCAGGATGCCGTTGGCCTGGAAGTCGGCCCGGTCGCTACGTCGCAGCAGCGGGTCGGCGGAGCCGGCCTCCGGCAGGGCTGCCGAGAGGGCGTCCGCGAGGCGCTGCTGCACGGTCGAAGCGAGGGAAGGGACCGAGGCCATGAGCTTCCGTTCCTGTGAGTGAGGCGTCAGTGGGTCATCAGTGGTGCTAATTCGGTAGTCAAGTGTCCCATGGGGGAGCAACCTGTTTCTCCCGCCGGACTCTCCGACGAACCGCGCGCCTGTGGACAACCACAGGGCCCGCTGTTCCGTCTGGGAGAATGGCTAACGCCAGTTTCGACAGAATCAAGCATTCAAGGACGTGCCGATCGTGGCTCAGAGCAGCACCGAGACCGACTGGGTCTCCCGTTTCGCGGACGATGTCATCGCCGACTCGGAACGGCGTGCACCCGGGAAACCGGTCGTGGTTGCCTCTGGCCTGTCTCCGTCCGGGCCCATCCACCTGGGCAATCTGCGCGAGGTCATGACCCCGCACCTGGTCGCGGACGAGATCCGGCGGCGCGGGCACGAGGTCCGGCATCTGATCTCCTGGGACGACTACGACCGCTTCCGCAAGGTGCCGGCCGGGGTCCCGGGTGTCGACGAGTCCTGGGCCGAGCACATCGGCAAGCCGCTGACCTCGGTGCCGGCGCCCGCGGGCTCGGAGTACCCGAACTGGGCGGCGCACTTCAAGGCCGCCATGGTCGAGTCCCTCGCCGAGCTGGGTGTCGAGTACGACCCGATCAGCCAGACCGAGCAGTACACGTCGGGGGTGTACCGCGAGCAGATCCTGCACGCGATGAAGCACCGCGCCGAGATCGACGGAATCCTCGACCAGTACCGGACGAAGGCCAAGGTCCAGGCGAAGAAGCAGCAGCAGAAGCCGGTCGACGAGGCCGAACTGGAGGCTGCCGAGGGCTCCGGCGCGGCGAGCGAGGACGACGGCAGCGGCGGCTCCGCGGGCTACTTCCCGTACAAGCCGTACTGCGGCAACTGCGAGAAGGACCTGACGACGGTCACCGAGTACATCGACTCGACGACCGAGCTGACGTACTCCTGCACCGCCTGCGGCTTCTCCGAGACGGTCCGGCTGAGCGAGTTCAACCGCGGCAAGCTGGTCTGGAAGGTCGACTGGCCGATGCGCTGGGCGTACGAGGGCGTGATCTTCGAGCCGAGCGGTGTCGACCACTCGTCGCCCGGTTCGTCGTTCGTCGTCGGCGGGCAGATCGTCCGCGAGATCTTCGACGGGGTGCAGCCGATCGGCCCGATGTACGCCTTCGTGGGAATCTCCGGCATGGCGAAGATGTCGTCGTCGCGCGGTGGCGTGCCGACGCCCGCGGATGCGCTGAAGATCATGGAAGCGCCGCTGCTGCGCTGGCTGTACGCGCGCCGCAAGCCCAACCAGTCCTTCAAGATCGCCTTCGACCAGGAGATCCAGCGGCTCTACGACGAGTGGGACAAGCTGGAGTCCAAGGTCGAGGACGGCTCCGTGCTGCCGGCCGACGCCGCCGCGTACTCGCGCGCGGTGCGCACCGCCGCCGGTGAGCTGCCGCGTACGCCGCGGCCGCTGCCGTACCGCACGCTCGCTTCGGTCGTCGACATCACGGCCGGGCACGACGAGCAGACCCTGCGGATCCTGAGCGAGCTGGACCCGGCGAACCCGCTGACCGCGCTGGACGAGGCGCGGCCGCGTCTCGACCGCGCGGAGAACTGGATCACCACCCAGGTCCCGGCCGATGCGCGGACGGTCGTGCGCTCCGAGCCCGACGCGGAGCTGCTCGGCTCGCTCGACGACCAGGGGCGCGAGTCGCTGCGGCTGCTGCTGGACGGCCTGGACTCGCACTGGTCGCTGGACGGGCTCACCACGCTCGTCTACGGCGTGCCGAAGGTGATGGCGGGCCTGGAGCCGGACGCCAAGCCCACCCCGGAGCTGAAGGTCGCCCAGCGCTCCTTCTTCGCGCTGCTGTACCGCCTGCTGGTCAGCCGCGAGACGGGGCCGCGGCTCCCGACGCTGCTGCTCGCGGTGGGTGCGGACCGGGTGCGCAAGCTGCTCGCGGCCTGACGGGGCCACGCCGTCGCCGGACGGTCCCCTCCGCACCATGGAGACCGTCCGGCGACCGGGGACGGACACCCAGGGACAGACCGGGTGGTACCGGCATGCTTCGGAGCCCGCCCGCAGCGCGCACGGGGTGAGGGCCGACGGGCGGCCGGGCTGAGGGCTGACCGGGCTGAGGGCCGGCCGGCGCCTGGCTCAGGCGATGTGCTCCGCCTCGAGCTCGGACTGGTAGCGGTTCTGGAACTGCGGCGTGAGCCGGCGCAGCAGGCTGGCGCTGCGCGTGTGCTTGATGCCGTGGGCGTCGGCGAGGGTGATGTCGAGCTGGTCGTTGCTCGGGAACATGCCGTGCAGGTCCACGTACTCCTTGAAGACCGGGTACGCCAGCTCCGCGAACTGGATGTCGTCGATGGTGTCCGCAGCGGGCTCCGGCTCGGGCTCCGGCTGCGGCTCGGGCGCCGGCGCCTGCTCGTACGCCGGTTGCTGCTCGGCGCGCGGGCCCGGGATGGCGCCAGGGCCGGGTCCGGGGCCGGCGGGCATGGCGTCCGGGCCGGACGGCACGGCGACCGGAGTCGGCTCCAGGCCCTCGACGTACGTCGGGTTGTACGCGGTCTCGTACGCCTCCTGCGGGACCTGGGGCGCCGCGAACCACGGGCTTTCGTGGGTACCGGCCCGGCCGTCCTGCGGCAGCAGCTGCTGTTCGTCAGGGTGGGCCTGGGGCCACTCCTGCTGGAGCTCCGGCCTCGGCGCCGGCTGCTCCGCGGACCGCTCCGCGGGGGAGAGCTCTGCCGCAGGCGCCGGGTTCGGGGGCAGCAGCGCCGGCTCGATACCGGCGGCGGCCAGCCCCGCGGGGGCCGTCTCCGCCAGCGGAACGCCGTACTTCGCGAGCCGCAGCGGCATCAGCGCCTCGACCGGGGCCTTGCGGCGCCAGGCGCGACCGAAGCGGGCCTGCAGTCGGGCCTGGTAGATCAGCCGGTCCTGTTCGAGCTTGATGACCTGCTCGTACGAGCGCAGCTCCCACAGCTTCATCCGGCGCCACAGCCGGAACGTGGGGACGGGGGAGAGCAGCCAGCGGGTGAGGCGCACCCCCTCCATGTGCTTGTCGGCCGTGATGTCCGCGATCCGGCCCACCGCGTGGCGGGCGGCCTCGACGGCTACGACGAACAGCACCGGGATGACGGCGTGCATACCGACGCCGAGCGGGTCGGGCCAGGCGGCGGCGCCGTTGAAGGCGATCGTCGCCGCCGTCAGCAGCCACGCCGTCTGGCGCAGCAGCGGGAACGGGATCCTGATCCAGGTCAGCAGGAGGTCGAGGGCGAGCAGCACACAGATGCCCGCGTCGATGCCTATGGGGAAGACCAGCGAGAAGTCGCCGAAGCCCTTCTTCTCGGCGAGCTCGCGTACGGCGGCGTACGACCCGGCGAAGCCGATCGCGGCGATGACCACCGCTCCGGCCACGACGACGCCGATGAGTATGCGGTGCGTGCGTGTCAGCTGCATCGCGGCCACCCGCGATCCCCTCCCAGTATCGAATTCTGGCGCCGTGGCGCGGCCCAAGCCTGGCACACGGGTCCGGAGCCCGAGCCTCCGGGGAGGTCCGGGCTCCGGCCGGGGCGCCTGCCGGGGACGGTCAACAGCCGTTGCCGGGTGTGGCGGTCGGGTGTGGAGCGTGCGGCGCGCTCACGCCGCCCGTCCGGCCCGGCCGTCCGGGCCGGACGGGCGGCGTGAGCGCGCCTGTTCGGGTCCTAGTTGGCCTTCGCGACCGCGGCCGCGGCCTCCTTGGCCGCCGTCACCGCGTCCTTCATCAGCGCCGACGCGTCCGGGGTCTTGGCCCCCGCGTAACCGGCACCGTTGTAGCCGAGCGTGACCACGACATTGCCCGTGCGCGCCACGATCGTTGCGTACTTGAAGTCCTCGCCGGTCTTGGTGAGGCCGTAGCTGATCGCCGTCGCCTCGTCGCCGACACCCGCCGCGGGGGAGCTCTTGACGCTCTTGGCCCCCTCGGTGTCCTGGACCTTGGCGACTTCCTTCGCGAGCGCGTCCTTGGCGCGCTGCTCGCCGCTGCCCAGGCCGGCCTCGGACTCGTACCGCAGGAAGGAGACGTCGAGCCAGCGGTAGTTCGAGCCCTTCACGCCCTTGTCCTCCAGACCGTTCCAGGAGCAGCCGCCGCGGGAGCTCGTGTCGCTGGAGGTGCCCGCCGTGCCTGACTTGTTCTTCACCTTCGGCACCAGCTCCTCGATCGTCTTCGAGGAGATCGCCTTGCAGGGCTGGGGCAGCTTGGCGTACTTCGCGGGCTCGACGGCCGTCGCGGACTGCTGCGTGCCGGGGGAGGACGTGTCGGAGGAGGACGAGCCGGCGCTCGAGTCCTTGTTGCTGTCGGAGTCCGACGAGCAGCCGGCGACGACGAGCATCACCGGGACGGCGGCGCAGGCGAGTATGCGGGTGAGTCGCGGGGCTGTTCGGTGCATGGTTCCTTCAGTCGGTGAGTCGTACGCTCCGCCGGTGTGGTGCGGTGCGGGGCGGACGGTCCGGGTCTTCCGGGCGGCCACAGTACGCCGACACGGTACGACGCCGGGGTCGTCCGGCGGGACCGGGTGACCGATCCGGACGGCTCGGGAAGCAGCTCGGCGGGGCGGAGTGCGGGCGCTAGTCGTTGAACCGCTCGGCGAGCTTCCGGGCCAGACCCTGGGCCTTTTCCTGCAGTTCCTTGCTGTCCGGGACCTCTGTCGTACGGGCCGGCTGCTCGCCGTACTCGACGGTCACGATCACGTTCGATGTGCGGAACACCACGCTCACGGTCCGGTGCTGCGCGGTGGAACCGGCGCGGGTGAGGACGTCGTCGAGGAACGCGGCGTCGCCGAGGCCGTCGAGCACGCGGGGCTCCAGGCCCTCGGGGGCGGCGGGGGTGCCGGTGGCCGATCCCGGAGCGGATCCGCCGGGGGCTCCGGTCGGGGCGTTCGTGGGCGTGGTGGTACCGGGCGGGGGTGTGGCGCCGGTGCCGGACGAGGCGGGCGTGGAGGGGGTGCCGCTCGGGATCCCGGCCCCCGGTCCCTGCCCGCCCGTGGCTGCCGGGGGAGGCAGCTCCGCCGCGTCCTGCTTCGTTGCGTAGACCTCCTGCGCCCGGTCGTCGTCGCTGATGTCGGGGTCGTACGAGACGACGCGCTCGACATCGATGCGGAGGTGGTTCGAGGCGTCCGGCGAATCGGCCTTCCAGCTGCAGCCGACGCGGCGGTCGGTGTCGTACGTGACGGCCGCCGTGCCGCGGAACACCTTGTCCTGCTGGTCGTCCGGGAGTTGCGCGGCGCCGGGGAGCAGGTCTCTCAGAGTGGCGCGCTCGACCGCGCCGCAGGGCTCGTAGAGCGTGCGGTACTTGCCGGGCGGGGCGGCGGAGCCGGCGGCCTCGCCGGCCTTGGCGCCGGTTGCGGAGCCGTCGCCGCCGGACGCTGCGGTGCAGCCTGTGACGAGCGCCACGAGGAGCGCCGCGAGGCCGGGTGCGTACGCCTTTCGCTGCACGTTCCCAGGCTCCTTTCTCTTCCGTCTTCTCTTCGGGCCGCCGGCGTGTCCGCTGTTGTGTCCGCGGCGAAAACTGGTTGCCGCCCGATGCAGGCCGATGGACACAATGTGTATCGCACGCGCTGCTGTGAACGCCGGTCCGCTGTCCCTTTCGCCGGCCTTGGCGCCGGTTTTTGCGTTTCAGGTTCTTCGGGGGAGTTGGGGAAGTATGTCGTATGTAGAGGTGCCCGGGGCGAAGGTCCCGATCCGGATGTGGACGGACCCGTCCACGGTCGAGAGCGGCGCGATGCAGCAGCTGCAGAACGTTGCGACGCTGCCCTGGATCAAGGGGCTCGCCGTGATGCCGGACGTGCACTACGGCAAGGGCGCGACCGTCGGCTCCGTGATCGCGATGCACGGCGCGGTCTGCCCGGCGGCGGTCGGTGTCGACATCGGCTGCGGAATGTCGGCGGTGAAGACCTCCCTCACCGCGAACGATCTGCCGGGCGACCTGTCCCGGCTCCGCTCCAAGATCGAGCAGGCCATCCCGGTCGGCCGTGGCATGCACGGCGACCCGGTGGATCCGGGCCGGGTGTACGGACTCCCGGTGGCGGGGTTCGACGACCTCTGGTCGCGGTTCGACGGGGTGGCGGACGCGGTGAAGTTCCGTCGGGAGCGGGCGACGAAGCAGATGGGAACGCTCGGAGCCGGCAACCACTTCGTGGAGTTCTGCATCGACGAGTCCGGATCCGTGTGGCTGATGCTTCACTCCGGGTCGCGGAACATCGGCAAGGAGCTCGCCGAGTACCACATGGGCGAGGCCCGGAAGCTGCCGCACAACCAGGGTCTGGTCGACCGCGACCTGGCGGTCTTCATCGCGGACACCCCGCAGATGGCGGCGTACCGGAACGATCTCTTCTGGGCGCAGGAGTACGCGAAGTACAACCGCGCGATCATGATGGGACTCTTCCAGGAAGTCGTCCGCAGGGAGTTCAGGAAGGCGAAGGTCACCTTCGACCAGGTCATCTCCTGCCACCACAACTATGTGGCGGAGGAGCGGTACGAGGGCATGGACCTGCTGGTCACCCGTAAGGGCGCGATCCGCGCGGGCTCCGGCGACTTCGGGATCATCCCGGGTTCGATGGGCACGGGTTCGTACATCGTGAAGGGCCTGGGGAACGCGAAGTCCTTCAACTCGGCGTCGCACGGTGCCGGGCGGAGGATGAGCCGGACCGCGGCGAAGCGGAAGTTCTCGACGAGGGATCTGGAGGATCAGACGCGGGGTGTGGAGTGCCGTAAGGACTCCGGCGTCGTGGACGAGATCCCGGGCGCGTACAAGCCGATCGAGAAGGTCATCGACCAGCAGCGGGACCTGGTGGAGGTCGTCGCGAAGCTGAAGCAGGTCATCTGCGTGAAGGGCTGAGGAACAGCACACCACCTCATCGACAGAGCCCCCCGGACTGCTCCGGGGGGCGGTTCTTCGGCATGGACTTCAGCTACCTGACCAACCGACTGACGGGCAAGGGAGCCTTCTGGCTGCTCGGCATCGGATTGCAGGTGGTGGCCGTCGCCGGCTCCCTCCGGCGATGCCGGGGCCGAGACCTCCGCGCGTCGGCCGACGCCGTCTTCGACCAGCTCGCCGCCCACCCCGAGAACTGGCCACGGTGGTTCGGACCGGCCAACGAATGCCGCTATGAAGGAGCACCCCCGTACGGCGTGGGGACGATGCGATACCTGCGACTGTCCAGGGTCGTCGGGCACGCGAGGCCCTGCTCGTCCGGGATCCGGGCAAGTACTTCGCCTACCAGGTTCCACGAGACCAACGTGCGGGGCGTCGCGGCCATGATGGAACGCTGGACGCTGGCGCCCTTGGCGGACCGGAGGACCAGAGTCAGCTGGACGATCGCCGTCGACTGCGCCCCCCGTACACCTGCTGCTGCGGGCAAGCCAGCGGCGTGTGGACAAGATCTTCCAGGATGCGATGAAGCGGCTCGAAGGCATGTGCCGCCGTCCCTGACGGCGAACCACCACATGGCTCAGGAGACGATGCCGGCCATCGCTCCGCCGCCGGTGGCGACGCCGCCGGTCGGTCTGGGCGTGGAGAAGGGGGGCGTGTCCTGTCGGCACGTCGTTCCCGCCGGGGGGAGGGTGCCGTCGATGAAGGAGCGGCTCTCTGCCCAGGTCCAGAAGCGTCCGACGTCGCCCGCACGGATGGCACTGGCCTCCTCCAGGGCGTGGTAGACCTCGGGGTCACGCGGATTGGGGCTGTCGGAGCAGAGCACGGCACCACCCTGTTCCTCGCCCAGGTACGGATTCGGATGCGGGACCGGTTGTGCGGGTGGGGGTTGGGCCGGCTGCGGGGCGCGGCCCTGCCACAGGTCCTGCAGCCTGCCGGCGAGGTCCGTCCATCCGGGGTGGACGACGTAGAGGCTGTTGACCAGGTCACCGACCGTACGGCCGTAGGTCCACGCGCCCACGGGGTGCTCCCGGAGCCGCCGCATCAGCTGGTCGAACTTGTCCCGGGTCGCTTCCGGGCCGCCGGCGGAGAAGGCGCAGCGGGCGGCGGTGGTGGACCCGCACAGGGCGAGGAACCTGTCCAGGGTTGCTGCCGCGGTGCGGTCCGAGCCCATGCGCAGGAATGTCGTGAGCCGGGGGGCGTCGTCGGAGGCGTGGTTCGTCCAGGCCTGCGGGTCGATGTTGCTGTCGAGGGTCATGGCGCGGGCGCCCGATGCCACTCATGCGCCGGATGCCGGCAGACGTCCGTGTCAACAACACCGCGGTCCGGAAGGCGCGCGAGCCAACCGCAGCCGAATGGCCGAGCCACTGCCACCGGGGCCGCGGACGACCGCGCCCGGCGCCGGATCGCATCCGCCGCCGGGCGCCGCGCGACGTTGCCGGGATCCCGGTGGATCGCGCGGGTACGCACATCTCGCAACCGTGTCACATGCGGAGCAAATGTGACATAAGCCCCGAGAATGGTCGGACCCTACCGCGGCGTTCGGAGCCGAAGGGCTGATGGAAGGTGAGGTGGCCGAGGTGGCGGAAGCTTCGACAGACACGCAGGACGGCGAGGGTTCCGTCGAACTCGGGGGCTACCGGCAGGAGCTGAAACGGACGCTCGGCTCCTGGCAGGTGTTCGCGATCTCGTTCGCGTTCATCTCCGTGGCCGTCGGTATCTTTGCGACGTACGACGATGTGCTGGTGAACGCGGGGCCGGTCGGCATCTGGCTGTGGGTGATCGCGGGGGTCGGGCAGACCCTGGTGGCGTTGGTGGTCGCGCAGTTCGCGGCCCGCATCCCGCTCAGCGGCTCCTCCTACCAATGGGCCTCGCGGCTGGCGAATCCGAAGATCGGCTGGGGGTTCGGTTGGCTGACCTTCTGTTACCTGGCGGTCGCCGTGGTGGCGGCCGACAATGCGCTTGCGAGCCAGGCGTTCATGCCGCTCGTGGGCCTCGAGCCGGACGAGGGTACCGCGCGTCTGATCACGGTCCTGGCGCTGCTCATTCAGGCCCTGCTCGCGGTGGCCTCCACGAGCATCGTCAGCCTGATCAACTGTCTCGCGGTCGGGCTCGAACTGGTCCTCGTCGCGGTGGTGGTGATCGCGCTCACCATCGCTGTGGCGATCACGGGCGAAGGAGGAGCCGGCAACCTCACTTCGCGCGGTGTCGCCGAGAACGCCCCCGACTACTTCGCCGTCGGTGGCGGGTTGATGATTGCAATGATCATGGGACTCGCCACGCTCGTCGGCTTCGACTCCGCGGCGAACCTGGCCGAGGAGGCCAAGGATCCCTATCGCACCGTGCCACGCGCGATCGTGGGATCGGTCGTGGCGGCCGGACTGCTGGGATTGCTGTTCCTGATCACGCTCACCGTCGCGATCGACGACATCCCCCGGATCAGCGACAGCGGCTCCCCGGTCGCGGCGATCCTGCGCGATCAGCTCGGCCCGGTGATGGAGAGGACGCTGCTGGTCGCGATCACGTTCGCGTTCTTCGGAGCCGGCGTGGTGATCATGGTTTCGTGCTCGCGGATCATCTTCGCAATGTCACGCGATGGGCGCTTCCCTGCCCACCGGCTGATGCGCCGGGTCAACCCGCGCACGCAGACACCGATCCCGGCGACGGTCCTGATCTTCTCCCTGGGGGTCATCCTCATGGTCGCCCTGCCGGGTGCCGCGCTGCTGGAGCTGATCACGGCATCGACGATCCTTCCGGCGATCACCTACGGCTCGACGGTCGTCCTCTACCTGGCGGTGCGTAAGCGACTGGAGCGCAAGAAGGGTGCGTTCGACCTCGGGCGCTTCGAACTGCCGGTCGCGATCTGCGCGCTGGTGTGGACGCTCGTCGCGCTGTTCGTGCTGGTGGCGCCCCGGGAGGCGCTCGTCTCCGTCGTGATCGTGGTCGGCTTGCTCGCCGCGGGCGGGCTGTTCTTCCTCGGCATGTGGAAGTTCAACCGGGAGGCACTGGAGAGCGAGCCGGGGGACGTGAGCGCCTTCAAGCACTGACTCAGAGGTGAACGCGGGGGCATCGTTCGACCAGCTGCGTGATCTGGCGGTCAGGCCTTCTTGGCGAGAAGGCAGGAGCCGACCTGCATGTCGGGCTCGACGAGCCTGAGCGACTCATATCAGCACAGGCCAGCCGCTTGCGGAAGGGATGTCAGAGCTCGCGGTGGATCTTCGTGTTGGAGGCCTGGGCGCGGGGGCGGACCACCATGAGGTCGATGTTGACGTGGGAGGGGCGGGTGACGGCCCAGGTGATGGTGTCGGCGACGTCGTCGGCGGTGAGGGGCTCCGCCACACCCGCGTAGACCTTGGCGGCCTTCTCGTTGTCGCCGCGGAAGCGGGTCGTCGCGAATTCGTCCGTCTTGACCATGCCGGGGGCGATCTCGATGACGCGGACCGGGGTGCCGACGATCTCCAGGCGGAGGGTCTCGGCGAGGACGCGGGCGCCGTTCTTCGCGGCGACGTAGCCCGCGCCGCCTTCGTATGTGGCGTGGCCCGCGGTGGAGGAGAGGACGACGACCGTGCCGTCCCCGCTGGCGGTGAGGGCGGGCAGCAGAGCCTGGGTGGTGTTGAGCGTGCCGATGACGTTGACCTCGTACATCCGGCGCCAGTCGGCGGGGTCGCCGGTTGCGACCGGGTCGGCGCCGAGTGCTCCGCCCGCGTTGTTGACGAGGACCTTGACCGGGCCGGAGCCGTCGAGGGAGGCCGCGAAGGCGTCGACGGCCGCGCGGTCGGTGACATCGAGGCCGTGGGCAGTGGCCAGGTGGCCGGCGTCGGTCAGCTCGGCGGCGAGCGCCTCGATACGGTCCTTGCGGCGGGCGGTGAGGATCACGTGGTACCCGGCGGCGGCGAGCCCGCGCGCGGTCGCGGCGCCGATCCCGCTGCTCGCTCCGGTGACAACGGCGATGGGGGCGGCGGTCATGACAGCTCCTCGGTCAGGCGATCGATTCCCATGATCAGGATAGGCCGCTGTCAGCGGCCACGCGGCGCGTACACGATCACGGCCATACCGGCCAGGCAGATCAGCGCGCCGATGATGTCCCAGCGGTCGGGGCGGTAGCCGTCGGCGACCATGCCCCAGGCGAGCGATCCGGCGACGAACACCCCGCCGTAGGCGGCGAGGATGCGGCCGAAGTCGCCCTGCGGCTGGAGCGTGGCCACGAAGCCGTACGCGCCGAGGGCGAGGACTCCGGCGCCGATCCAGACCCAGCCACGGTGCTCGCGCACGCCTTGCCAGACGAGCCAGGCACCGCCGATCTCGAAGAGCGCGGCGACGGCGAACAGGAGGGCGGAGCGGGCGACCAGCATGCGGACCAGCGTGTCATGGAGGGTGCGGGCGGGCCGGTGCGGGCTCGCGCCGGACCGGAAGTGCGGCCCAAGGGCCGCGCCCGGGTCAGTTCTGTGCCCATGCGATGTATCCGTCCGGGCGGACCAGGAGCGACGTGCGGCGCGGGGCGCGCCAGTGGGTCCGGGTGACGGGGCCGGGGCCGGGGGCGGGAGGCGCCGCCGCCGGGGCCGTATCCTCGTCCTCGGGAGTGACCAGGACGAATTCGCCCTTGCGGAGCAGTTCGTAGAGGCGGCCCTCCGCGAGCTGCAGGTCGGGGGCGCGGGTGCCGGTCGTCGGTGGGCGCCGCGCTCGGCGCCGTACGAGATGCCGATCCCCGAGATCATGCCTATCGCCTTGTCGGAAGCAGGGCGGACCAGGGAGATGAACCGGGCGGCGAGGGAGCGGAAGAGGCGCTGCGCCGAGGTGTGCGCCATGGCGAGGCGGACGATCGCGCCGCTGCTGCGCAGCACCATCGCGCCGACCGGATGCCGCTCCGCCTGGTAGGTGTCGAGGAGGGCGTCGGCGTCCGGCGCGTCACCACGGACGGCCGCGGCAAGCTTCCAGGAGAGGTTCGCCGCGTCCTGCATGCCGGTGTTCATCCCCTGGCCGCCGGCCGGGGAGTGGACGTGCGCCGCGTCTCCGGCGAGGAAGATCCGGCCCTTCCGGTACTCCGGGACCTGGCGCTCGTCGCTGTGGAAGCGGGACAGCCAGCGGGGGTCCCGCATGCCGAAGTCGGTGCCGAACGCCTGGCGGGCGATGTCGCGCACCTCCTCCAGATCGAGCGGCTCGCTCTCCGGGACCTGGTGGCTGCGCCGCCATGCCATCACCCGGTACCAGCCGTCGCCGAACGCGGCGACGGCCGCGAACGCGTCCCCGGTGCCGTCGGCGTAGAACGGGCTCTCGGGCTCTTCGGTGAGACGGACGTCCGCCATGGCCATGGACCGGATGACCGAGTCACCGGGGAAGGGCAGACCGAGGGCCTTGCGCACGGAGCTGCGCACCCCGTCGGTGCCGACGCAGTAGCGGGAGCGCAGCGTCGAGTCCCGCCCCGCCGCGTCACGCAGCTCGGCGGTGACCGAGTCGGCGTCCTGGCGCAGCCCACGCAGCTCCGTGTCGAACCGGAAGTCGGCCCCGGCGGAGAGTGCTCGGCGCTTCAGCAGGCGCTCCACCTCGTACTGCGGGGTGACCAGGAGAAACGGGAAACGGGTCCGCAGCCGGGACAGGTCGAAGGCGATCCGGCGGAAGAAGCGCAGGCGGGTCTTGGGTGTGCCCGTCTCCACCAGCTCCTCCGCGAGGTCCCGGGCGTCGAGCAGCTCCAGCGTGCGGGCGTGCACGCCGAAGGCCCGGGTCATGTTGCTCGTCTGCTGTGGGCGGCGCTCGACGACGGTGACCCGGACGCCCGCGGCTGCGAGGTCGCCCGCGAGGAGCAGGCCGGTGGGGCGGCCCGACGCGGGGCCTCGGCCGGCACCGGGCAGACTCCGGCCGCTATCGGCAGCAGCTGTCCCTTGAATATCTGCCGGCTCGCAGATTCTGGGGATGGCCCTCGCCCGCTATGTGCTGCGCGTACCGCCCGCGGTCGACATGACCAGGGAAGAGGTGATCGCCTGGCTGGCCCCGACGATGCAGCGCTACCTGACGGCGGAGGCCCCGTAGGCCGGCTGCCTGCTTCGTACACTTTCTGCATGCCGCAGAAGAGTTCCGAACGGCGTCGCGGTCTGATGGCCGAGCTCGCCGCCGTGTCCCGTCGCCACATGGCCGCGTACGCCATGTTCAACCAGGCGCTCGCGGACCATCTGCGGCTCCACCCCACCGATCTGCAGTGCCTCAATCTGCTCGGACTCGAACCGGGGCCCGTCACCACCGGGCGCGTGGCCGAACTGACCGGGCTCACCACCGGATCGGCGACCCGGCTGGTCGACCGACTGGAGCGGGCCGGCTATGTGACGCGGAGGCGGGACACGGAGGACCGGCGCAAAGTGCTCGTCGAAACCGTGCCCGAGCGCATGGCGGAATTCGGGGCGCTCTGGGACCGGCTGGGCGTCGGCTGGGCGGCGATCTTCGATGCCTACGAGGACGACGAGATCGCCCTGCTCACCTCCCATATGCGGCGAACGGTGGAGCTCGCGGCCCTGCAGATCGACCGGCTGCGCCACGGTGAGCCGGACCGGCCGGCTTAGGAGGTGTCCTGGGATCTTGCCTGATCCACAAGACACCCCCTAAGCGGCCGCGTTGCCGAATTCGCGCAGCGCGCCCTCGACGATCGCCTCCAGGCGGGCGTGGTGGGCGCCCCGCCAGTAGACGCGCTCGCAGGCCGTGCACTGGGCGAACACGTCGTACGAGCGCTGCGTGCCCTTCTCCAGGTGATGCTCCACGGCCTCCTTGTCGGTGTCCGTGAGCGGGCCGTTGCAGGCGGTGCAGCGGGTCCACGGCGCGAGGGCGGGCGCGAACCGCTGCAGTACGTCCCGCAGCTGGTCGTCGGGGCGGTCGCTGTAGATGTACGCCCCGGCCCACAGCTCGCGGCGGCGCAGCAGCCCGCGGTCACGCGACAGCATCACGCGCTGCTCCCGCGCCGAGAGCGTGGCCAGCGCCGGATCGCCGATGTCCTCGCTCTCGTAGGCCGCGTCGACGCCCAGCAGCCGCAGCCGTCGGGCGAGGGTGCCGAGATGGACGTCGAGCAGGAAGCGGAGCGGGGCACCCGGTACGTGCTGCGGGCGCTCGACGCCGAGCACCTCGATGTGCTCGCCCGCAGCGGGGATGTGTGAGACCTGGACCGGGCTGCCGTCCACCAGCAGCCGCCCCGCCTCGGTGAGCGGAATGCCGAGCGACTCGACGACATGGCCGAGCGTCGAGGCGCCGTCGGTGACGAGGGACGTCCGCCCGTCGCGGCGCTCCGCCGCGACGAAGAGCCGCAGCTCAGGGGCGATGCTGATGTGGATCTCCGGTCCGTTCACGCCGCCAGCATGCCATCGGGCGGACCGCGCCAGCCAGGCTTTTCCGCCGTGCCGCAGCGCCCCCGCTGCCCCCTTCCCGCCGCCGCTTCCCCGTATGAGCACGCGTTGCCGCTGTAGCCCTTGGACAGGCGACAGGCGACAGGCGACAGGCGACAGGCGACAGACGTCAGGTGACAGGTGACAGGCGTCGGGCGTCAGGCTCTAGGCCTGGCCGCAGAAGGCGTCGGCGTGTTCGCGGGCCCAGGCGGCGAACGTACGGGCCGGGTGACCGGTCAGCTCCTCGACGGTGCGGGTAACGGGTACGGGTGAACCGACGTGCGACGCCCAGTGGTTGAGCAGCGCGTCCGCGAAGTGCTCCGGCAAGTAGTCGGCGACGGACGCCTTCCACGCAGCGGGCGAGACCGTGTTGACCGTGATGTCCCGCTCCGCCACCCGTGCCAGGACGGCGATCTGCTCCGTGAAGGTGAGCGCCTCGGGTCCCGTGAGCAGATACGCCGAGCCGCGCAGGGCGGGCTGGGTGAGAGCGGCGAGGGCTGCCTCGGCGAGGTCGGACTCGTGGATCGGGTCGCTGTACGAGCCGGGGTACGGGAGGTCCACCGCGCCCGCGGACCGCACCGCCCATGACCACTGCAGCGCGTTGGTCGCGAAAGCACCCGGCTGCAGGTGGGTGACCTCGAACGCGCCGTCCGAGGCCGCGGATTCCAGCGCCCGCTCAACCGCGAGATGGGAGGCGGCGATCGGGTTGTCCGCAGCATCGGGGGCGAGGACCGAGCTGGAGGAGAGCAGCACGATGTGTTTCACGCCCGCTCTGCGGGCCGCCGCGGTGAAGCTCTCGATCCCCGACGGCTCGGCGTAGAGGAAGACGGACTCGATACCGGCGAGAGCGGCCGGGAAGGTCTCCGGGTCGGAGAGGTCGCAGTGCACGGCCGGCACGTCCGGGGGATGGCTGAGCTCCTTGTGGCGCGCCGAGGCCGCACGCACGGCGATCCCCTGGTCGTGCAGGAGCCGCACAAGGGCTGAGCCGACACGCCCGCGGCTTCCGGTGACAAGGACGGTCATGAGATGGGTCTCCTGCTCTCTCAGTTGATTGACTCGACGCAGTATCTGCGTGACGCAGATAAATATCTGCGAGGGGTCCGGATCCGTCAAGCCAATAGATGCGGGCACACCTGTGGCTTGCCACGTACCTGCCGCTGAGCGACCCGGGTGATCCGGAACGGCGCGGAACGGCGCGGAACGGCGCCGAGCGCCCCCGGAACCGAGTGCAGGCGGCCCGTCAGCGCGTGGCCATGGCGCCCATGTCCTCGAGGTCGAGACACCAGTCATTGCTGCGCAGCGGCGTTCCCGGCGGGTACTCGAAATCGCACTCGCCCAGCAGCGAGAAGCCCGCTTTGCGGCACACCGCGTTCGACGGAGCGTTGTCGACGGACGGGAACGCGTGCAGGTAGCGGTGCTTGTGCGCCGCTCTGGCCGCCTCGGCCACGGCCGACGTCGCGGCCGAGGCGAGCCCGCGGCCCTGGAAGCCGGGCAGGATGGTCCAGCCCGTCTCGTAGACCTGCTCTCCCCGCCAGGTCTTCTCCCAGAATCCGATCGTCCCCACAGCCACGCCCGCGTCAGCCAGGACCACCCGGTACATGCACCCTGCACCGGTCCGTTCCGCGCTCAGGGCCACGTACCGCCTGTGCCGCTCGGCCAGCTTCTCGTCCGGCTCCGGACCTCCGAGATGCTCCATCAACTCCGGTGCGTTCGCCGCCTGCAGCAGGGCGAAGTCGCCCTCCGACCAGGGCTCGATCCGCACCACCGATGCCTCGTCCTGCATGAACCGGTTCTGCGTGTCCCGGTTCTGCGTGTCCCGGTTCTCCATAGTCCCGCACGGTACGCCCGAGGTCTGACAACCACCCGGGCAACCGGCCTCACCTGGACGTTTGCGCCGCGTACGCCGTCGGCGGCACGCCGACCGTCGCCGTGAAGTCCCGTACGAGATGTGCCTGGTCGCTGTAGCCGAGCTCGGCCGCGAGCGCAGCCCAGTCCGGCTCGCTGCCGCTGCCGGTGCCGGTGCCGGTGCCGGAGTCGGTCCCCGGGCCCGTGCCGGAGTCGGTCCCCGGGCCCGTGCCAGTGCCGGTCCCCGAGCCCGTGCCGCTCCCCGGACCCTCCGCCTCGGCCCGTTCCAGCGCCTCATGAATGCGGTAGCGCAGGATGACCCACTTCGGCCCGACGCCGACGTACGCCGCGAAGAGCCGCTGCAGCGTCCGCACCGACACCCCGTCCGCCTCCGCGAGCTGAGCCACGCGGCGGATCGTCCGGTCCGTACGGACCTGCTCGACCAGCGCCATCGCGTGATCGGCCTGCGGATCGGCCACCGGGCCGAGCCCCAGCAGGAACGCGTCGAGCGCCGCGACCCGCGCATCTTCCTCGTCCGGGCCGACAACGGCCGCGGCGCCGATGCCGGAAGGGCCGTCGAACACCTCGCACACCGGCACGTGCCGCCCCGTCCACTCCGACACCGGCCGCCCAGGAGCGAAGGGCCGGAAGCCGCCCGGCCGGAACTGCACCCCGCAGACCCGCCCCCGCCCCTCCAACTGCTTCGTGAAGAGCCCGAGACCGATGCCCGCGACCTCGCCCCAGGGCTCCTCGTTCCCGTACCGCTGGAAGACGACGTTCACCGACGGATGTGGCACCACATGGGAGGCGTACGGCTCGGGCAGGTCCCAGTCGATGAGCCAGTAGTGCTCCAGATACGGCCGCAGCGGTGGGGCGGGCTCGCGGCGCCGGAAGCGTACCCGCGCGAAGAGCTCCGGGGCGTCGACGATCCCCCGGGTGTCGCGTCGAGGACCGGCTGCCGCCGCCTGCGGCTCACTCCTGCTGCCCATGCCCGGATCCTATGTCGCCTTTGTTCTGTCGCGTTTGTTCAAGACGCAGGGGCCCGCGCTGCCCACCATCGAGGCCATGAAGGCCATCAGTGAACTGCTCGAAGCCACGACTGCACGCGCCGTTCCCGTCGTACGCGGAATGACCGCGGCCGACCTGACCGCGCCGACTCCGTGCCCGGAGTACGACGTACACGCCCTGATCAACCACCTCCTCCACGTGGTCGTCAACTTCCAGGCGCTCGCCGCCAAGAAGGACTCCGACTTCTCCACGACCCCCGACCGGACGGCGGGCGACTGGCAGGGTCTCTTCGAGGACGAGACCGCGCGGCTCGTGAAGGCCTGGGCCGAACCGGGCGCGGAGGAGGGCACCACAGGCTCGCTCGGCCTTCCGGCCAGGACGGTCGGGCACATGGTGCTGGCCGATCTGACCGTGCACGTATGGGATCTGGCCCGTGCGACCGGGCAGGAGTACGACCCCGATCCGGAGGTGGTCGCCGAACTGGTCCCGGCACTCGAGGAGATGGCCCCGATGGCACGTCAATGGGGGGCTTTCGGGGAGGCGGTCAGTGTGCCGGCGGATGCGTCCCCGTTCGCGCGGGCGCTGGCGACGACGGGTCGTGATCCGGGGTGGAGCCCGCGCTGACGCCGCCGTACGCGCCTGTGCACTCGTCGTCGTATGCGCCGGCATACCTGTCGCCGTACAGGTCTGCGAGCCGCGCGTACGCCTCCGACACGATCTCCTCCGCCGCCACGAGCATCTCCCGCTCGGCGAGGCGGGCGCCGGCGTGCGCGTACGGCGACGGGGACGTGGGCGGGAACCGGTTCGGGAACGGGAACGGTGACGGCGGCGCCGGACGTCTGCGCCGCCACCAGCTCTCGCACACCGCGTAGATGCCGCTCGCGCAGACCGTCAGCGGGATGCACAGGGCCAGCAGGACGTCACCCACGCCGGGCCTCCTTGGATGTTCGGATGTCGGTACACACGACACGACCGGTGCGTGCACTGTGGACATCGGCCGGCGCGGCGTCCGGCTGGAGGCAGGTCACCGTTCAAAAGCCTGTCCGGACAACGGGATCGCAGGATCACCGCAGGACCCTCACGTGACTCGGCGGTTCCCCATCGAACGGACTGCCATGGACAAGCGAGTTCTCGTCGTACAGGGTTGCGGGGAGAGTGAGTGCCGGTCCCTCGCGCCCGGCGCAGCCCGTGCCGCCCAGGAGCCCGCGTTGTCGATGATCCGGAATCTCCGTCGCGCGGTGCGCCGTGCATACCGGCGCACCGTCGATCTCAGCCACCCTGCGCGCTCGCCGCTCGGCAGCGCCGTCGTCAACTGTGTGGGGTACGCGGACGGGCTGCGACAGGCCGGGCACTGCCCGGCCGAAGAGGCGCTGCGCCGCGTGCGCAAGGAGAACAGCGCAAGTCCCGGCAGCAACGGCTTCGTCTGGATCGGGCTGCACGAGCCCACCGAGGAGGAATTCGCCTCGCTCGCCGAGCTGTTCGGCCTGCACCCGCTGACGGTCGAGGACGCCGTGAACGCCCACCGGCGGCCCAAGGTCGTCCCGTACGACGACACGCTGCTCGCGGTCTTCAAGACCGTCGGGTACGCCGAGCACGACCAGCTGACCGCCACGAGCCAGGTGGTGGAGACCGGCGAGATCACGGTGATCACCGGCCGGGACTTCGTGATCACCATCAGGTACGGACGGCACGGCTCGCTCGGCCCGCTGCGCGAGGCGCTGGAGACGACGCCCGAGCAGCTCGCCAAGGGGCCCTCGTCAGTGCTGCACGCGGTGGCCGACTTCGTCGTGGACGAGTACGTCGCCGTCGCCGACGCCGTGCAGGACGACATAGAGGCGGTCGAGACGGCCGTCTTCTCCGAGCACGTGGGGCGCGGCGCCGCGGGCCGTGGCGAAGCCGGGCGGATCTACCAGCTGAAGCGGGAGCTCCTGGAGTTCAAGCGGGCGTTGTCCCCGCTGAGCCGACCGCTCGAGGCCCTCGCCACCCAGCCCGACTCCCTCATCGCCCCGGACATCCGGCCGTACTTCCGGGACGTCTCCGACCATCTCGCCCGCGCGGGGGAGCAGATCAACGGCTTCGACTCGCTCCTGGACTCGATCCTCCAGGCCCATCTGGCGCAGATGACCGTCGCCCAGAACGAGGACATGCGCAAGATCACGGCGTGGGCGGCGATCGTGGCCGTACCGACGATGGTCTGCGGGGTGTACGGCATGAACTTCGACCACATGCCGGAGCTGCGCTGGACCTACGGCTACCCGGTCGTCCTCGGCGTCATGGCCGTCGCCTGCTTCGTGATCCACCGGGGCTTCCGCCGCAACGGCTGGCTCTGACGGCCCCGCGGTACGGGGCAGGCGCCCGACGGCGCAGGTGTCCGACGGCACACGCGCCCGACGGCGTAGGTGCCCGACGGCGTACGTGTCGGCGTGCGCGTCTGACGGCGTACGTGTCGGCGTGCGCGCCCGGGCCGGGGATCAGCGACCCGCCGACTCCAGCCACGCCAGATACCACTCGTGGAAGGCAGGCCCCGGCGTCAGCGTATTCATCACGGCCAGATCGTCGAACCAGACGCGCCCGGCGCCCTCACCGGTGACGACGAGGCGGACGAACGTCATGCAACCGCTTTCCGCGACCACCAGAGTGCCGGGAACCGGAGTGTCCTGGGTGCACGCCGCCTCGGGGCGGAACGGTGTCGCCAGCAGGCCGGGCTGCCTGGCCTCCGCTCGCAGGTCGTGGGCGGCCTCCTCCTCGTCGGGCAGTTCCTCCAGCCCGTACAGGCCGTAGGCAGGGCCTGCGCCGCCGTCGCCGACCTCCCCCAGAAAGCCGCGGTAGGACTCCGGCAGTGTGATGCCGTACCGCTCCTCGAAGGCGCGGATCTCCGTCTCGGGCATCGGTGGGCGGAGCCGGTAGCCGTGGTGTTCCGCTCCGAAACGGCTGAGCCCGGGATCCTGGGCGGACAGGGCCGCGAGACGGGACCTGACGGCTTTCCCGTGCCAGCGCGCGCCGTCCCACAGCACTCCCGTATCTGCAGAACCCCAGCTCAGGGGCCCACCGGGCCCGGAGGTCAGGGCCACACCAGACAGTACGGCTGGTGCCCCGCCTCGTGCAGCCGGACCGAGAAGTCCTGCCACTCGTGAAGCAGTTGGTACACGTTGAACGCGTCACGTGGGCCGCCCCGGTCCGGGACCGTGGACCAGATGAAGGCGGCCGCGCCGACCGACTCCTCGCCGATGCCGCGGAGCGGGTCGACGACGGTCATGGGGAGCTTCACCACCGCGTAGTCGGGGTGCAGGACCACCAGCTCCAGCGGCGGCACCTTGTGCAGCGGCATGCCCTGGATACCCGTGAGGACCATCGCGGCTATCGTCTCGGGCTTGATCTTGGTGAACATTCCGCCCATGCCCAGCTCATCGCCGCCCAGCTCCTCCGGGCGCATCGAAATGGGCACGCGGGCAGCCGTGGCGCCGTCGGGTGCGCCGAAATACTTGTAGGTCACCCCCACTCGGCCACCCCTGCTCCCCGTGGGCTCGTCCGCCTCGTGCCGCCGGTGCCTCCCCCGCCGGGCAGGCTCGGGACCCAGATCGTCAGTCCCCTCGCCCAGTCCGCCACCGCGATGCATATCTCCACCCGACTGCTTTTAGGACGCACAGCCCCCGCCGCGCAACCCGATCATCGTGACAGTGACCTCCCCCACGGACGTGCGGTGAAACACCTGTCCGCAAGAACGTCCCGGGCCTCTGACACCATGGATTCCGTGAGCTTTCCCTATGACGCCCCAGTTTCGCAGACGCTTTTCGACCGCGCGTCCCTCGTGACGCCCGGCGGCGTGAACTCTCCCGTCCGTGCCTTTCGAGCTGTGGGCGGTACGCCCCGGTTCATGGTGTCCGGTACCGGTCCGTACCTGACCGATGCCGATGGACGCGAGTATGTCGACCTCGTGTGTTCGTGGGGTCCGATGATCCTCGGACATGCCCACCCCGAGGTCATCGCCGCAGTTCAGGAGGCCGTCGGCCGCGGCACCTCGTTCGGTACGCCGGGAGAGGGTGAGGTTGCTCTCGCCGAGGAGATCGTGGACCGGATCGAGCCGGTCGATCAGGTACGGCTTGTTTCGAGCGGTACGGAAGCGACGATGTCCGCGATCCGGCTGGCCCGCGGGTTCACCGGTCGCGCCAAGGTGGTCAAGTTCGCCGGGTGCTACCACGGGCATGTGGACGCCCTGCTGGCCGCCGCCGGATCCGGGGTGGCCACCTTCGGGCTGCCTGACACGCCGGGCGTCACGGGCGCTCAGGCGGGTGACACGATCGTGCTGCCGTACAACGATCTGGAATCGGTCCACGCGGCCTTCCACGCGCACCCGGGCGAGATCGCGTGCGTGATCACGGAGGCGTCGCCGGGCAACATGGGTGTGGTCCCGCCGCTGCCGGCCAGTGAAAACAATCCAGGCTTCAACCAGGGCCTCAAGGACGCCTGCGCGAAGAACGGGGCGCTCTACATCTCCGACGAGGTCATGACCGGCTTCCGTACGTCGAAGGCCGGCTGGTACGGCATCGACGGCGTCACCCCGGACCTGATGACCTTCGGCAAGGTCATGGGCGGCGGCTTCCCGGCCGCGGCGTTCGGCGGCCGCGCCGACGTGATGGGCCACCTCGCCCCGGCCGGGCCGGTCTACCAGGCGGGCACCCTGTCCGGGAACCCGATCGCGACCGCCGCGGGCCTCGCCCAGCTGCGACTCCTCGACGACGCCGCGTACGAGAAGGTCGACGCGGTCTCCGCGCGGATCCAGGGCCTCGTCACGGATGCGCTGACCAAGGAGGGCGTCGCCCACCGGCTGCAGACCGCGAGCAACATGTTCTCGGTCTTCTTCACCGACCGTGAGGTGCGCGACTACGACGACGCGAAGAAGCAGGACGTGTTCCGCTTCAACGCCTTCTTCCACTCGATGCTCTCTCAAGGCGTGTACCTCCCGCCGTCCGCTTTCGAGTCCTGGTTCGTGTCGACGGCCCACGACGACGCCGCCATCGACCGGATCGCCGCCGCACTGCCCGCGGCCGCCCGCGCCGCCGCGGAGGCCACCGCATGACCGGCACGGAGACCAGTACGGAAACGACCGTCGTTCATCTCATCCGGCACGGCGAAGTGGAGAATCCGGATGGTGTGCTCTACGGGCGCCGGGCGGGCTACCACCTCTCCGATCTCGGCCGCCGGATGGCCGACCGGGTCGCCGAGCACCTCGCGGAACGTGACATCACTCACGTCGGGGCCTCTCCGCTGGAGCGGGCGCAGGAGACGGCCGCGCCGATCGCCAAGTCGCACGGCCTGGGCCTGGACACCGACGAGCGGCTGATCGAGGCGGCGAACGTCTTCGAGGGCAAGACCTTCGGGGTCGGCGACGGCGCCCTGCGCAAGCCGGGCAACTGGAAGCACCTGATCAATCCGTTCCGGCCCTCCTGGGGTGAGCCGTACCTCGATCAGGTGGTGCGGATGATGGGTGCGCTGGACGCCGCGCGTGACGCGGCCCGCGGTCATGAGGCGGTCCTGGTCAGCCACCAGCTGCCGATCTGGATCGTGCGCAGCTACGTGGAGCGGCGCCGGCTCTGGCACGATCCGCGCCGCCGGCAGTGCACCCTCGCGTCGCTGACGAGTTTCACCTATCAGGGCGACAAGATCGTCTCGGTCGGATACTCGGAACCGGCCCGCGATCTTGTTCCGGCGCATCTTCTCGCCGGCGCCAAACCGGTCAAGGGCAAGTCAAAAGCCTTTGGCGCATAGCCATCTGGCTGTGTCAGACACGGCCTAGTGCCCCTCCCGGCAAGCTTTGCCCTGTCGCGCCGCCCGGCACGCACCCTCGCTGCGTTGGCCAAAAGCCCTGGTAGCTCCGCTACAAGGACTTCCGGCCGCCTTGCGATGGCACGCACCGGACGACGCTCCTTGACGGGCAAACATTGCCGGTCGCGGCACTAGCCCCTGGAACCTTCACGTTCCGCACGCCATCTAACCCGTTGGTCGGACGGCGGCAGCGAAACATGAACGTGAACGGGACGTGGGGGCATGCGCGACATCAGCCGAAGGGGTCTGCTCGGAGCGGGACTTGGCGCCGCGGCGGCGATCGGCATCGCAGGCTGCCGGTCCGGCTCGGGCGGCGGCAAGGGCAACGACCAGGGCGGCAGCAGCGGCGGTGGCGGGGGCGGCGGTAAGCCAGGCTCCGCCACGAAGCCGGTCCGCCTCATAGGCGACGGCTCGACCGCCGACACCGGAAAGCAGCCGCACCAGCCCACCGCGCCCGTCCCGCTCGAACCCGGCCAGACCCCGCCGCAATTCGTGATCTTCTCCTGGGACGGCGCGGGTGAGGTCGGCAACGGACTCTTCCCGCGCTTCCTGGAACTCGCCAGGAACCACGACGCGGCGATGACCTTCTTTCTCTCCGGCATCTATCTGCTGCCCGAGTCGAAGAAATCGCTCTACCGCCCGCCGAACAACCGTGTCGGCGCCTCCGACATCGGCTATCTCACCGACCCGCACATCAAGGACACCCTCAAGTACGTCCGGCAGGCCTGGCTCGACGGCCATGAAATAGGCACCCACTTCAACGGGCATTTCTGCGCGGGATCGGGTTCCGTCGGAAACTGGACGCCCGCGCAGTGGCAGAGCGAGATCGACCAGGCTGTGTCCTTCGTCACCGAATGGAAGACCAACAGCGGCTGGCAGGACATCGATCCGCTGCCCTTCGACTACCGCAAGGAACTCGTCGGCGGCCGCACCCCCTGTCTGCTCGGCCAGGACAACCTGCTGCCGACCGCCAAGAAGCTCGGCTGGCGCTACGACGCGAGCTCGCCCGGCGGCCGCCAGAAGTGGCCGGAGAGGCGCGGCGGCGTATGGGACCTGCCGCTGCAGGCCGTACCGTTCCCCGGGCACTCCTTCGAGGTGCTCTCGATGGACTACAACATCCTCGCCAATCAGTCGCAGAATTCGACCAAGGGCATGCCGTCCCGCTATCCCGGATGGCGCAAGCAGGCCACCGAGGCCTACCTCAGCGGATTCAAGCGCGCGTACGAGTCGAATCGCGCACCGCTCTTCATCGGCAACCACTTCGAGCAGTGGAACGGCGGCATCTACATGGATGCCGTCGAGGAAGCCCTGAAGGGAATGGCCGGAAAGAAGGACGTACGTCTCGTGTCGTTCCGGCAGTTCTGCGACTGGCTGGACGTCCAGGACCCGAAGATCCTCGCGAAGCTCCGTACGCTCGAGGTCGGCCAGTCCCCGGCGGGCGGCTGGAGCGCCTTCCTCAAAGCCGCCGCATAGCCGCCGGCAGTTGGCACTCCGATGTTTCCGGTGTCCCTTTAAACGCTCTTGACAAGGGGCGTTACGGGCATCAAGGGGGGTGCGCAAGATCCCCTGAAGGCCCATGCGAAACTTTTCACATGAGCCTTGTCCGCGCCCCTCGACGCACCCTGCTCGCCGCCGGCGCCATCGCGGCCGCGCTCACGCTCTCGGCGTGCAGCGGCGACTCCAACGGCAAGTCCGGCGGCGGCGGCGACACGAACTTCGTGACCAACACCGGCGGGATCTCCACCGCCGCCAAGGGCAAACGCACGGACGCTCCGGCTCTTGCCGGCAAGGACCTCACGGGCAAGCCGCTCGATCTCGCCGACTACAAAGGCAAGATCGTCGTGCTGAACCTCTGGGGCTCGTGGTGTACGCCCTGCCGTGCCGAGGCGCCTTATCTCACCAAGGTCGCGAAGGAGACCAAGGGCAAGGGCGTGGAGTTCATCGGGATCAACACCCGTGACTCGCAGACCGGCCCGGCGCTCGCCTTCGAGGAGGAATTCGGGATCAGTTATCCGAGTTTCCACGACCCCATCGGCAAGCTGATCCTGAAATTCCCCAAGGGCAGCCTCAACCCGCAGGCCATTCCGACCACGATCGTCGTCGACCGTGACGGAAAGCTCGCGGCGCGCGCGCTCACCGCGCTCGACGACAAGCAGCTCCACTCGATGATCGACCCGCTGATCGCGGAGAAGTAGGGATGAACGAGACGGTCTTCAGTGGTGCGCTGCTGCTCGCCCTGCCCATCGCCGTACTCGGAGGCCTTGTCTCCTTCTTCTCGCCCTGCGTGCTGCCCCTGGTCCCCGGCTATCTCTCGTACGTGACCGGCATCACGGGCACCGACCTCGCCGAGGCCAAGCGGGGCCGGATGGCGGCCGGGGCCGCGCTCTTCGTCCTCGGTTTCACCGCCGTCTTCGTCTCCGGCGGGGCGCTCTTCGGCTACTTCGGCTGGACCCTCCAGGAGCACCGGGAGACCCTCACCACGGTCCTCGGCGTGCTGATGGTCCTCATGGGGATCTTCTTCATGGGGCTGATGCCCTTCCTCACCCAGCGCGAGTTCCGCTTCCACAAGCGGCCGGCGACGGGTCTGGTCGGGGCGCCGCTCCTGGGCGCGCTCTTCGGCATCGGCTGGACCCCGTGCATCGGCCCGACCCTCGCGTCCGTCCAGGCGCTGGCCGCCGAACAGGCCAGCGCGGGCCGCGGGGCGCTGCTGACCGCCGCGTACTGCCTCGGGCTCGGCCTGCCGTTCGTTCTCGCCGCCGTCGCGTTCCGCAAGGCGCTCGGTGCGTTCGGCTGGGTCAAGCGGCACTATGCGTGGGTGATGCGGATCGGTGGCGGCATGATGATCGCGACCGGTCTGCTGCTGCTCACAGGTGCGTGGGACAGCATCGTGCAGGAGATGCAGGGCTGGTCCAAAGGCTTCCAGGTGGGGATCTGATCCATGAGCAAGACCGAGACGACGTCCGAGAGCGGGACGACGCCGGAGAGCGGGACGACGCCGGAGAGCGGGACGACGTCCGAGAGCGGGACGACGCCGGAGACCGCCGACCAGGAGGTCGGCGAAGCCGGGGCACAGCTCTCCACCGCCCCTCAGGAACGAGCCGTGCCCGGCTCCTTCGGCGGCACGCGCGCGCCGGGCGCCGTCGGCGCGATCGCCTGGACCGGCCGCGAGGTCATCGGGTGGACGCGCTGGTTCTGGCGGCAGCTGACCTCGATGCGGGTCGCGCTGATCCTCCTCTTCATGCTCTCCCTCGGCGCGATCCCCGGCTCCCTCATCCCGCAGAACAGCGCGGACGAGATGAAGGTGAGCACCTGGAAGGCCAACAACGAGTTCTGGACGCCGGTCTTCGAGAAGCTCCAGCTCTTCGACGTCTACAGCTCGGTGTGGTTCTCCGCGATCTACATCCTGCTGTTCGTCTCGCTCATCGGCTGCATCGTCCCCCGCACCTGGCAGTTCATCGGCCAGCTCCGGGGCCGCCCGCCGGGCGCCCCCAAGCGGCTCACGCGACTGCCCGTCCACACGACCTGGCGCACCGAGGCGGACCCGGAAGCGGTCCGTGAGGCCGCGCTCGCGATGCTGAAGAAGCGCCGGTTCCGTGCCCACCTCGCCGGGGACGCGGTCGCCGCCGAGAAGGGCTACCTGCGCGAGGTCGGCAATCTGCTCTTCCACGTCGCCCTGATCGTGATGCTGGTGGCGTTCGCCGTCGGGCAGCTGTTCAAGTCCGAGGGCGGCAAGCTGATCGTCGAGGGCAGCGGTTTCTCCAACACCCTCACCCAGTACGACGACTTCAAGTCCGGGTCGATGTTCAGCGTCGACGAGCTCGCGCCGTTCAGCTTCACCCTGGACAGCTTCACGGGAACGTACGAGAGTCGCGGGCCGCAGCGGGGCACCCCGCGCACCTTCGAAGCGGCCGTGACCTACTCCGAGGGCGCCGACGGCAAGGACCAGAAGCGCATCATCCGGGTCAACGAGCCCCTGGAGATCGACGGCTCCAAGGTCTACCTGCTCTCCCACGGCTACGCGCCCGTCGTCACCGTCCGGGACGGCAGGGGCAAGGTCGTCCACCGGGAGGCCGTGCCGCTCCTGCCCATCGACAACAACGTCACCTCCACCGGCGTCGTCAAGGTGATGGACGGTTACCGGGACAAGAACGGCAAGAAGGCACAGCTGGGCTTCCCGGCTTTCTTCGTCCCGACGTACGCCGGCAAGGGCCACGGCCAGATGTTCTCGCAGTTCCCGGGGCTGGTGTTCCCGGCGCTGAACCTGGGTGCGTACCACGGCGATCTGCGCGTGAACGCGGGCCTTCCGCAGAACGTGTACCAGCTGGACACCAGCAAGATGACGGCGTTCAAGGACGCCAACGGCGACGTGTTCAAGCAGACGCTGCTGCCGGGCGAGACGATGAAGCTGCCGAACGGCGCCGGCTCGATCACCTTCGAGAAGGAGATCAAGGAGTGGGCGAGCTTCCAGATCTCCCAGCAGCCCGGCAGTGGTCTCGCCCTCGCGGGCGCGATCGCCGCGATCGCGGGCCTCGTCGGCTCGCTGTTCATCCAGCGGCGCCGGGTCTGGGTCCGGGCCGTACGGGGGGAAGACGGCGTGACCGTCGTCGAGATGGCGGGGCTGGGGCGGAGCGAGTCCGCGAAGCTCCCCGAGGAGCTGTCGGATCTGGCCGTCACGCTCAACGAGCGGGCGCCGACCGCGCCCGATGCCGATGCCGATCCTGATCCTGATCCTGATCCTGTCGAAGCTGATCCAGCCGAAGCTGTTCCTTCCGAAGGGGCTGAGAAGTGAATCTCGCCGCCGCCACCAACGAGAGCCTCGCCGAGTTCAGCAATGGGCTGATCTACTCGTCGATGGCCGTCTACACCCTGGCGTTCCTGGCACACATCGCCGAGTGGGTCTTCGGCAGCCGCAGCAAGGTCGGCCGTACCGCCGCCGCGCTCACCGCCCCCGCGGCGGCAGCCGCGGTGACGGTCAACGTCGCCCGTAAGGGCGGGGGAACCACCGTCCTGGAGCGCCCCAAGGTCGTCACCCGCACGGCGGCCGGACAGCGCGACGTCCCCGACGGCCCCGGCGCTGCGGGCGGCACGGTCAAGGGCGACCTGTACGGGCGGATCGCGGTCTCGCTGACGGTCCTCGCCTTCCTCGTCGAGGCGGCCGGCGTCGTATCCCGCGCCGTGTCCGTGCAGCGAGCCCCCTGGGGCAACATGTACGAGTTCTCCACCACCTTCTCCACGGTGGCGGTCGGCGCGTACCTCGGCTTCCTCCTCGCCAGGAAGAACGTCCGCTGGATCGGACTGCCGCTGGTCACCACGGTCCTGCTCGACCTGGGCATCGCCGTCACCTGGCTCTACACCGAGAGCGACCAGCTGGTCCCGGCGCTGCACTCGTACTGGCTGTGGATCCACGTCTCCACCGCGATCTTCTGTGGTGCGGTCTTCTACCTGGGCGCGGTCGGCACGCTGCTCTATCTCTTCCGTGATTCGTACGAGAACAAGCTGGCGAACGGCGGCAACCCCGGCTCCTTTGCCCGCTCGGTGCTGGAGCGGCTGCCCGCCGCGACCTCCCTCGACAAGTTCGCGTACCGCATCAACGCCGCGGTCTTCCCGCTCTGGACGTTCACGATCATCGCCGGTGCGATCTGGGCCGGTGACGCGTGGGGACGCTACTGGGGCTGGGACGCCAAGGAGGTCTGGTCGTTCATCACCTGGGTCGCGTACGCCGCGTATCTGCACGCCCGAGCGACCGCCGGCTGGAAGGGCCGCAAGGCCGCGTACATCGCGCTGGTCGCCTTCGCCTGCTTCCTCTTCAACTACTACGGCGTCAACCTCTTCGTGAACAGCCTCCACGGCTACGCCGGAGTCGAATGATCCCGCAGTGATCACGCAGTGATGCCGCAGTGATCCCGCGAGGACGGCTGCGCGTCCGTGAGCAGCGGATCTTCGACCGGGTGGGCGAGAGCCGGTAGCGGGCACGGCCCGTACGGGCGACGCTGGTGCCATGACGGAACCGATCCCTCACGGCACCGGCGAGACCCGCCGCGGCGACGACGGCGACACCCATGTCCTGCACTTCGTGCTGCATCTGCCGCACCCCGTGGTGAACGTCTGGGTCGCCGTGGCCACCCCCGAGGGCCTGCCGCAGTGGCTGGCCGCCGCCGATCTGCTGGAACCGCGCCTCGGCGGCGGGGTGACGCTCCGCTGGCTCAACGCAGACGCAGCCGCAGACGCCGGGAGAACCGGGGGAACCTGGGGAACCGGGGGAACCGAGGGAAAGGGGACGGTCGTCTCCGGGCGGGTCACCGCCTGGGACATGGAGGCCGTCGCCGAGTACACCGTCGAGCTGCACGGCAGGATCCGCTTCCACATGGAGCCGGCGCCCGCGGACTCGCTCGCGACCGTCCTGCGCTTCACCAACGAGTTCACCGGGACCGACGAGCAGCGCCTCGACAGCCTGGCGGGCTGGCACCAGCACTTCGAGTATCTGGAGGCCGCCCTCGACGGACGCCCCATGGACTGGTCCGCCTGGACCCCGGACCGCTTCCGGCAACTGCGCGAGGAGTACGCCGGCCGGGACGTCAGCCGGCCGTGATCGCGTCCAGCTGGGCCCGCAGATAGGTGTGCGAGTCGACGCCGCGCACGTCGGTGCCCGGATCGCACTCGTAGAAGTACACCAGCGACATCAGCTCCTCCGCCGGTACGTCCGCGGGCGGCGGCAGCACCCGATGACGCCCCGAGCACCAGCGGCCCCCCGTCCAGCGGGCCATCAGATCCCCGATGTTGACCGTCAGCGCGTCCGGCGCGTACGGGGCGTCCTCCCAGCCGCCCTCGTCCGTGAAGACCTGGAGGCCGCCCCTGCCGGTCTGCCGGTCGAGGACGGTGACCGTGCCGAAGTCGGTGTGCGGGCCGATCCGGAACTGGCCGGGCTGAGGCTCGCCGACGGTGTCCCGGCCGGGATACCAGTTGATGTTGAAACCCCAGGTCGGATGCCCGGTGTGCCGGGTGAAGAAGTCCTCCGGCTCGCCCAGAGCCGCCCCGAGCAGCTCCAGCAGCAGGTCCGACAGCGCCCGCATCTGCCCCAGATACGTCTCCACCGCCGGCCTGAGCCCGGGGGCCTCGCCCGGCCAGGTGTTCGGCAGGAACCACTCGGCGTCGACCTCCGGGTCGCCCGTGGGACGGTCCGCCGCGAACGACAGCGACTCCTTGAGATCGGGCGGCGTCTGCGTACCCTCCGCGTAGCCGTTGGCCTCCGCCCCGGGACCCAGCCAGCCCCGCCCGCCCACCTTCACCGCGTACGGCTCCTTGGCGGACTGCGGAAGGCGGAAGAAGTCCCGGGCCAGCTCCCGGATCTCCGTCCGCAGTCCCTGGTCCACCCCATGGCCGGTGACGAGCAGAAACCCGGCCGTGCGCAGGGCGGCGTCGACGGTGGTGGCGACGCGGGACCGGGCGTCGCGGTCTCCGGAGAGCCAGGGCTCCAGGTCGATCACAGGGATACGGTCACTCGTCATCGCCGATGTCCTCGTTCCACAGCGCCGGGTGCTTGCCGATGAAATCGCGCATCAGTGCCGTGCACTCCGGATCGTCCAGGACCACGACCTCGACGCCGTGTGCCGCGAGCCAGCCGTGGGCCCCGTGGAACGTGTCGGCCTCGCCGACGACGACCCGGGAGATGCCGAACTGCCGGACGAGCCCGGAGCAGTACCAGCACGGGGAGAGGGTGGTGACCATCGTCGTACCGCGGTACGAGCGCTGACGCCCCGCCGCCCGGAAAGCGGCCGTCTCCGCGTGCAGCGACGGGTCGCCGTCCTGGACGCGGCGGTTGTGGCCGCGGCCGAGGAGGCTGCCGTCCGGGCCGTACAGCGCGGCGCCGATCGGAATGCCGCCCTCGGCGAGGCCCGCGCGGGCTTCGGCGAGGGCGGGGGCCAGCCATCGGCGTGCCTGCTCCTCGTCCATGAACCCGACCCTCCCGTCGTCAGGCCTTGCCCTGGTCCTCGTCCCGATTGTGGCCCTTGTCGTGGCCCTTCTCGTCGTCGAGGGACTTCAGGAAATCAGGGTTGTCGTCAGGCGCCACCCAACCGCCGCGGCGCGACGGCCGCTGGGCCGTCCGGTCCTTGCCGGCCAGCAGCCAGGAGATGGAGCCGACGAGGGGGAAGAGCAGAACGAGGATCGCCCAGATCGGCTTGGGGATGTACCTGATCTCCTTCTCGTCGGTGGAGATGCAGTCGATGAACGCGTAGATGCTGAGTGCCAGTGGCACCAAGAACATCAGCACCCGAAGCATGGCGGCCCCCTGAACGCGGGTTCGGGACCGCTGGGACGGCCCCCGTGACAGGTCAAGCGTAGCGAGTGGCCGATACTGGACGGCATGGCTTACGACGATCTTCGCTCGCTGCTCCGGGCGCTGGAGCGCGAGGGCGACCTCAAGCGCATCAAGGCCGAAGTCGACCCGTATCTGGAGGTCGGGGAGATCGTCGACCGGGTCCAGAAATCCGGCGGTCCGGCGCTCCTCTTCGAGAACGTGCGCGGCTCGTCGATGCCGCTCGCGATGAACGTGTACGGGACGGACCGCCGGCTGCTCAAGGCGCTGGGCCTGAAGTCGTACGACGAGATCAGCGGGAAGATCGGCGGGCTGCTCAAGCCGGAGCTGCCGCACGGGTTCGTCGGGGTGCGCGAGGCGTTCGGGAAGCTCGGCGCCATGACGCACGTACCGCCGAAGAAGGTGAAGGACGCGCCGGTGCAGGAGGTCGTCCTGCGCGGTGAGGACGTCGACCTGGACCGGCTGCCCGCGCTGTTCACGTGGCCGCAGGACGGCGGCTCGTTCTTCAACCTGGGGCTGACGCACACCAAGGACCCGGAGACGGGGATCCGCAACCTCGGGCTCTACCGCCTCCAGCGCCACGACAAGCGCACCATCGGTATGCACTGGCAGATCCACAAGGACAGCCGCAACCACTACCAGGTGGCAGCGCGGCGCGGCGAGAAGCTGCCGGTGGCGATCGCCTTCGGCTGCCCGCCGGCCGTGACGTACGCGTCGACGGCGCCGCTGCCCGGCGACATCGACGAATATCTGTTCGCCGGCTTCGTGCAGGGCAAGCGGATCGAGATGGTCGACTGCAAGACCGTGCCGCTGCAGGTGCCGGCGCAGGCGGAGGTCGTGCTGGAGGGCTGGCTGGAGCCGGGGAAGATGCTTCCCGAGGGCCCGTTCGGCGACCACACCGGCTTCTACACGCCGCAGGAGGACTTCCCGGCGCTGACGATCGACTGCGTGACGATGCGGAAGCGGCCGCTGCTCCAGTCGATCGTGGTGGGCCGGCCGCCGACGGAGGACGGCCCGCTGGGCCGGGCGACGGAACGCTTCTTCCTGCCCCTGCTGAAGATCATCGTGCCGGACATCGTGGACTACCACCTGCCCGAGTCGGGCGGCTTCCACAACTGCGCGATCGTCTCGATCGACAAGAAGTACCCGAAGCACGCCCAGAAGGTCATGCACGCCATCTGGGGCGCGCACATGATGTCGCTGACCAAGCTGATCGTGGTCGTCGACTCCGACTGCGACGTCCACGATCTGCACGAGGTGTCGTGGCGGGCGCTCGGCAACACGGACTACGCCCGTGACCTGACCGTGGTCGAGGGCCCGGTGGACCATCTGGACCATTCCTCCTACCAGCAGTTCTGGGGCGGCAAGGCGGGCATCGACGCGACGAAGAAGTGGCCGGAGGAGGGTTACACCCGCGACGGGGGCTGGCCGGACATGGTCGAGTCGGACCCCGACACGGCGGCGCTGGTCGACCGGCGCTGGAAGGAGTACGGCCTGTGAGCGCGTCCGCGGCCGCGGTACCGGGCCCGGGCCGCACCAAGGCGTTCCTTCGGCTGGTGATGATCGAGCACTCGGTCTTCGCGCTGCCGTTCGCGTACATCGCCTCCCTCACCGCGATGTTCCAGCTGAACCGGAACATCCACTGGGGCAAGCTGCTGCTCGTCACCGTCGCCATGGTGGGGCTGCGGACGTTCGCGATGGCCTGCAACCGGATCATCGACCGGGAGATCGACGCCCGTAATCCCCGCACGGCGGGGCGGGAGCTGGTCACGGGTGCGGTGTCGGTGCGGTCCGCGTGGACCGGGGCGGGCGTCGCGGTGGTGATCTTCCTGGGGGCCGCGGCGATGCTCAACCCGCTGTGCCTCGCGCTGGCGCCCGTCGCGGTCGTGCCGATGGTCGTCTATCCGTACGGGAAGCGGTTCACGAACTTCCCGCACGCGATCCTGGGTCTGGCCCAGGCGATGGGTCCGGTCGGCGCGTGGATCGCGATCACCGGGGCCTGGTCGTGGGACGCGGTGATCCTCGGTTTCGCCGTCGGTATCTGGATCGGCGGCTTCGACCTGATCTTCGCCTGCCAGGACGTCGAGGCCGACCGCGCGCACGGCGTGATGTCGGTCCCCGCCCGGTTCGGTGTCCCGGCCGCGCTGTGGGGCGCGCGGGCATGCCATGCCGTGACGATGGTCCTCTTCGTCTGGTACGCCCTCGCGACCGACGCCGGCTTCTTCTTCTGGCTGGGCCTCGCGGTGGTCACCGCGGCGTTCCTCTACGAGCACACGATCGTGCGCCCGCACGATCTGTCCCGGCTGAACAGGGCCTTCTTCACGGTGAACGGGTTCATCGGCATCGCCCTGTTCGGGTGCGCGCTGCTGGATCTGCTGGTGCGGGGCCTCACGGTGTGAGGCGGGCGCGCTCTCGCGGGCGGCGGAAGACGAACGCCGCCGCGACGCCGCCCAGCAGTCCGAAGAGGTGGCCCTGCCAGCTGACGCCCGAGTCGGTCGGGAGAACGCCCCACAGGATCGAGCCGTAGAGCGCGGCGACGACCAGCCCGACCACCACGTCCAGCGCGCTGCGGTCCACGAAGCCGCGGACCAGTACGTAGCCGAAGAGGCCGAAGACGACGCCGGAGGCGCCCAGCGTGACGGAATCGGCGGGGGAGGTCAGCCAGACGCCCAGGCCCGAGGCCACGATGACGGTGAGGACGACCCCCGCGAAGCGGCGTATGCCGGACAGCGCGGCCAGGAAGCCGAGCACGAGCAGCGGGAGGCTGTTGGCGGCGACATGGCCGAAGCCGTAGTGAAGGAAGGCCGCGGGGACGATGTCCGGCAGCTCGGCGATGTCGCGCGGAGTGATGCCGTACGGATCGAGGGCATGGCCGGACGCGACGTCGATCGCCTCCAGCGCCCACAGCAGCGCGACCCAGCCCAGCATCAGCATGCCGGCCGTCTTCGCCCGGTCGGTCCGGCTCCACTCGAGTGCGTCGCTCGACATCGTGGCCCCCTGCGTCCTGCGGTCCTGCGTCTCCCCCCGGAAACGTCCGGGGCACCTTACCCAGTTCCGCCGTCCGGTGGCCGGATAGGCTCAATGCCATGACTGACGCCAACCGCACCCCGTGGGTCGTCGGGGTCTCCGGGGCGTCCGGGACCCCCTATGCCGCCGCCGTGCTGCGCGGGCTGCTCGACGCGGGTGAGAGCGTCGACCTGGTGGTGTCGCGGGCGTCGCGGCTCACCCTGCTGGACGAGACCGGGATCGCGTTCCGGGACGCGCACTGGCACGACGATCTGCGGGAGTGGCTGGGGCGCGGCGCCGACGGCAAGCCGGGCACCTTTCAGGCGGATGTGGCGGACGTGCGGCACTGGGCGGCCGGGGACCTGGCGGCAGGGCCGTCCTCCGGGTCGTACCCCGTCAAGGGGATGCTGATCGTACCGGCGTCCACGGCGTGCGTCGCGGGCGTGGCACTCGGGCTGTCCAAGGACCTGCTCCAGCGGGCGGCGAGCGTGACGCTGAAGGAGCGGCGGAAGCTGGTGGTCGCGGTCCGGGAGACCCCGCTGAACGGGCAGACCCTCAAGCATCTCGTGGCGCTGGACGAGGCGGGCGCCGTGGTGCTGCCGGCCTCTCCGGCGTTCTACGCGGGAGCGACGCACATCCAGGATCTGGTGGACTTCGTCGCCGGACGGGTGCTGGACGCGGCGGGGGTGCCGCACGGGCTGTACCGCCGTTGGGAGGGTGAGCTGGGCGGCTCCAGGGCCGAACAGGGGGACCGGGCAGCGGGACCGGGTGGTCCGGGCTGACGTTCTGATCGTTTGAGGTACACACGGGCACACAGGGTGTCTCCTGCGCGCCTTTGATTTCACACGTAAAATTGCGGTAGCGATGAATAATGGAAGGCTCAGGCATATGGACGCCGTGGATAGGCAGCTCATCCAGGCCCTGCGTGAGAACGGCAGGGCTTCGTACGCCGAGCTCGGCCGGCTCGTAGGACTCTCCGGTCCCTCCGTCACCGACCGCATCAACCGCCTGGAGGCGGCGGGCGTCATCACCGGCTACCGGGCCACCGTCGACGCCGCCTCGCTGGGCCTCGGCGTCACCGCGCTGATCGGCATCTCGCTCTCCGACGCGGCCGACCACGAGGACGTGGCGCGCCGCCTGCGCGACCTCGCCGAGATCGAGGACTGCTGGTTCATCGCCGGCGACGACTCGTACATGCTCAAGGTGCGGGCGAGTGACGTCGACGGTCTTGAGAAGACGATCCGGCGGCTGTCGGGGACGAAGGGCGTGTCGCGGACGCGTACCACGATCGTGCTCTCCACGAAGTGGGAGAACCGGGTCGGGGACCTGCCCGAAGAGGTGTGACGCGAAGCGTCCTTGGGGGTCCCCCGGTGCGTGAAGTACGGGGGAGTACGGTTGGTGAAGCTCGATTCGTAGACATGTGGGAGGCGGCCTGATGACTGCATCTATCAAGGATGTGGGTCTCAAGCGCGAGTTGGAGGAGAAGGTCCGGGCCGGCGAGCGGCTGACCCGCGAGGACGGCATCGCGCTCTACGAGTCGGACGATCTGGCCTGGCTCGGTGGTCTCGCCCACGAGGTGCGTACGCGCAAGAACGGCGACGTCGTCCACTTCAACGTCAACCGTCACCTCAACATGACGAACGTGTGCACGGCGTCGTGCGCGTACTGCTCGTTCCAGCGCAAGCCGGGCGAGAAGGACGCGTACACGATGCGCATCGAGGAGGCCGTCCGCCTCGCCAAGGCGATGGAGAACGAGAACCTCACCGAGCTGCACATCGTCAACGGGCTCCACCCGAACCTGCCTTGGCGCTACTACCCGCGGTCGCTGAGCGAGCTGAAGAAGGCCCTGCCGAACGTCTCGCTGAAGGCCTTCACCGCCACCGAGATCCACCACTTCGAGACGATCTCGGGGCTCTCGGCGTCGGAGATCCTCGACGAGCTGATCGAGGCCGGTCTGGAGTCGCTGACCGGTGGCGGCGCGGAGATCTTCGACTGGGAGGTCCGCCAGCACATCGTGGACCACCGGACCCACTGGGAGGACTGGTCGCGCATCCACCGCCTCGCGCACGAGAAGGGCCTCAAGACCCCGTGCACGATGCTGTACGGGCACATCGAGGAGCCCCGGCACCGGGTGGACCATGTGCTGCGGCTGCGTGAACTCCAGGACGAGACCGGCGGCTTCCAGGTCTTCATCCCACTGCGCTACCAGCACGACTTCGTGGACATGCAGGACGGCAAGGTCCGCAACCGCCTTCAGGCGCGGACGACGATGGCGACGGGCGCGGAGGCGCTGAAGACCTTCGCGGTGTCGCGGCTGCTGTTCGACAACATCCAGCACGTCAAGGTCTTCTGGGTGATGCACGGCGTGCAGACCGCGCAGCTGGCGCTGCAGCACGGCGCGGACGACATGGACGGCTCGGTCGTCGAGTACAAGATCACCCACGACGCGGACAACTACGGCACGCCGAACAAGCTGACGCGTGACGATCTGCTGGACCTCATCCGCGACGCCGGCTTCCGTCCGGTGGAGCGGAACACGCGGTACGAGGTGATCCGGGAGTACCCGGGGCCGGACGGCGACCGCCGGGAATCGCCGCAGCCGATGCGGGTCTGATTCCGCAGGTCTGGGTTCTTCGGGCCTGGGTTCTTCGGGTCTGATTCCTCGGGTCTGACTCGTGGGTCTCATTCGGTCCGGGGCGTTGCCCCGGACCCCTGTGGGGCGTTGAACCCGGAAAGTTATTGTCTGGCCATGGCTCTTGTATTCACGCTCGATCCGCCGGTCGACCGCGCGCTGCGCGACGGCGTTCTCGGGCTCTGGACGGACGTGTCGAACGCTGATGGGGCCGTCGGGTTCGTGCCGCCCGTGACCGCGGAGGAGATCCGGCCGGAGCTGGTGCGGCATCTCGTCGCGATGGCCGAGGGGCGGGCGCGGCTGCTCGTCGGGCGGGAAGCGGACGGGCAGGTCGCGGCCGCCGCGTTCCTCACGTACAACACGCACCGGTTGATGCGGCACTGGGTGTGGCTCTACACCGTGATGGTGCATCCGCGGCATCAGGGCAAGGGATACGGCCGCGAACTGCTCGCCGCGGCAGCCGACGCCGCGAGCGGGCTGGACGGCATCACGGCGATACGGCTCACCTGCCGCGGCGGCACCGGGCTGGAGCGGTTCTACGCGTCGTGCGGCTACAAGGAGGTCGGGCGAGTGCCCGACGCGATCCGGGTCGCCGACGGGGACTATCGCGACGACATCACGATGCTGCTCCCCCTGAACTGATCAAGCGGCTTCCCCGTGAATTGACCAAGCGGCTCCCCGTGAATTGATCAATTCGGCACGTGCTTCACTTGTGGGGCAACCAAGTGAAGGGAAGGGGCCGTCGTGTCCGACAGCAAGACGAGCGCCACGCTCCGGTACACCCTCATGCGGTTCGGCATCTTCGCCGGCTGCTTCGCCGTCCTCTCGGGGCTGGTGTATCTCCGCGTACTGCCGAGGGGCCTGGGCGACTCCAACCTGTTGTGGGTGCTGGTCCTCTCCGTCCTGCTCTCGGCGCCGCTCAGCCTCGTCCTGCTGCGCAAGCAGCGCGACGCGATGTCCGAGCAGATCGTCGGCAAGGTCGATCGGGTCAAGTCCCGCCTGGAGGCGAACCGCACCAGGGAAGACGCCCAGTAGGCGGAGCGTAAGCTTCCTCACACATCCCCGAAGCCCCAGGCAGGAGCACCCGCTCCGGCGCTGGGGCTTCGGCGTGTCCGGATGTGCCGTGACGCGTTCTCGCCTCAAAGGCCAGCTTTGAGGTTCTCAAAGTTCAAGTGTTAACGTGTTCGGCATGACGACAGCAGTGCGCCCCGGAACAGTCATGAGCCCCCCGCTCGTGGCGCGCCTGCATGTCGACCTGTGCCGCTGTATGTCCGCGGTCTGTTGCCGCTCGGTCTGACCCGGCATCATGCAGCGGCGCTTCCGAGCGCACGGGCGCCGCACCCCTGTCCCCCGAATTCCCCGATACGCCTTCCCGGAGTGTGTCCCCGTGTCCGCGAACTCCGCGACGCCCACCCGCGCCAGCCGCATACCCAAGGTCCCTTTCTGGGCCCAGATCGTCGCCGGTCTCGTGCTCGGTGCCCTGCTCGGCTGGCTCGCCCGCAGCCAGGACATCAACTGGCTCTACAAGACCCTGGAGCAGGTCGGCGGCATCTTCGTCCAGCTGCTGAAGCTGGCCGTCGCCCCGCTCGTCTTCTTCGCGATCCTGGTGTCGATCACCAATCTGCGGAAGGTCAACAACGCCGCCCGGCTGGCGACCCGCACCCTGCTCTGGTTCATGATCACGTCGCTGATCGCGGTCGCCATCGGCCTCACGATCGGCCTGCTCACCAACCCGGGCGCGGGCACCGGCCTGACGCCCAGGGACGGCAAGCTGCCGGAGCACGCCGGCTCCTGGATCGACTTCCTCACCGGCATCATTCCGACGGACGTCATCACCCCCTTCACCGAGCTGAACGTCCTTCAGATCGTCTTCATGGCCGCCGTCGCCGGTATCGCGGCCCTCAAGCTCGGCGACCGCGCCAAGCCGATCCTCGCCCTCAGCGAGTCCGTCCTGGAGTTGCTCCAGAAGGCCCTGTGGTGGGTCATCCGCCTCGCCCCGATCGGCACCGTCGGCCTCATCGGCTACGCCATCGCCGACTACGGCTGGGACCTGATCGGCAAGTACGCGACCTTCACCGCCGACGTCTACATCGGCTGCGCGCTGGTCCTGTTCGGCGTCTACCCGCTGCTGCTCGCGACCGTCGCGAAGGTCAACCCGCTGCAGTTCTTCAAGGGCGCCTGGCCGGCGATCCAGCTGGCCTTCGTCTCCCGCTCGTCGGTCGGCACGATGCCGGTCACCCAGAAGGTCACCGAGCGCCTCGGCGTTCCGAAGGAGTACACCTCCTTCGCCGTGCCGTTCGGCGCGACGACCAAGATGGACGGCTGCGCCGCGATCTACCCGGCGCTCGCCGCGATCTTCATCGCCCAGATCTTCGGTGTCGAGCTCGGCATCCAGGACTACCTCCTGATCGCCTTCGTCTCGGTCGTCGGCTCCGCGGCCACCGCGGGCCTCACCGGCGCGACGGTCATGCTGACGCTGACCCTCTCCACCCTGGGCCTCCCGCTGGAGGGCGTGGGTCTGCTCATGGCGATCGACCCGATCCTGGACATGATCAGGACGGCCACGAACGTCGCCGGCCAGGCGCTGGTCCCGGTCGTCGTCGCGGCCCGCGAGAAGATCCTGGACCACGACGCGTACAACGCGGCGTCGGCCTCGCCGGTGGACGACATCGAGGTGCGCGACGCCGAGCAGAAGGTGGCCGTGCCGGTCACCGCGTGACGCGGTTCTCCGTCAACGGGCCCTCACCTTCGGGTGGGGGCCCGTTCGCGTGGAACGACGGGCGTTTCGCGTCGCAACGGCAGGCGTTCCCCAGCGGGCAGTGGGTGCGGAGCCCGGGTGGCGAACCTAGACTGACGAGGGCATGGAGAAAGTCCTGAAACAAGGAGATCCATACCATGTCGAAGCGAGGCAACAAGCGGCGGGCCCGCAAGGGGAAAAAGGCCAACCACGGCAAGCGCCCCAACGCCTGAGAAGTCACCGAGGCCGTTCTCCCGTCAGGGCGAGCGGCCTTCGGCGTTCCGCACTCCGGTGCGGGCCTTACTCTTACCGAACAGTAGATCGGTAAGCCGGGAGGGCGTCTCACGTGGGTGGTGCCGGTAAGGGCAAGCGGATGCCGCGCGCCATGCGCGAGCAGCAGATGCTGGACGCCGCGGTGCGGACGTTCGGGCAGCTCGGCTACCGGGCGGCGTCCATGGATGAGATCGCCGAGCTCGCGGGCGTGTCCAAGCCGCTGGTCTATCTCTATCTCAACTCCAAGGAGGACCTCTTCACGGCGTGCATCCGGCGCGAGGCCGAGGCTCTCGTCGCGGCGGTACGGGCGGCGGTGGAGCCGGGGCTTCCGGCGGACCGGCAGCTGTGGGAGGGGCTCGCGGCGTTCTTCCGGCACACCGCTGATCACCCGGACGCGTGGGCGGTGCTGCACCGGCAGGCGCGGACGCACGGTGAGCCGTTCGCCGCGGAAGTGACCGTGATGCGGGACGAGATCGTGGCGTTCGTGACCGGGCTCATCGGGGCGGCGGCGCGGGAGACCCACGGCGAGGGCGAGCTCGCCGACGGGGATGTGGCGGGGCTCGCGCAGGCGCTCGTGGGCGCGGCGGAGTCGCTGGCCGGCTGGGCCAACGAGACGCCGGGCGTCTCGGCGAAGGAGGCGGCGGCGACGCTGATGAACTTCGCGTGGGAGGGACTGGGCAACCTCATGCAGGGGGAGCGGTGGTCGCCGTCCGCCCGATGAGAGCACGGTGAGCGGGAAGCCGAGGTCCGAGGGCCGAGGGCCGAGGACATGGGGGGCATGCGATCGGGAGCGGGCCGCGCTCGTCGAACCCGCATGAAGCATGCGTACGCGGCGAGTTGGCGGCCCAACGGGTGACCGCGACCCTCGAACGCCCCTGAGATTCCCCAACGACCCGTGAGATTCCCCGTACTGCGTCGCGGGCCCGCTCATTCGGTCACGGCTGCGGTCAGGCGCGGCGGATCACGATGTCGCCGACACCGGTGCGGGCGCGCACCTCGACGGTCTCGTCGGAGGGGTCGGGGCCCTCGGACGCGCCGAGGGAGTTGCGCACGGTGCCGACGCGGGTGTTCACGTCGAGCCAGGCGGCGGTGGCCTCTCGGATACCGACCTCGAGATCTCCCGCAGCGGTCTGGAGCACGACCTGGCCGCGCGCCACTTCGCCGATCCGGATGGCGCCGTTGGCGGACTTGGCGTCGACTCCGGCGTGTGCGACGCCGACGGTGATGAGGCCGTTGGCCGAGTTCGCCCTGAGGTCGCCGGTGACTTCGCCGATCGTGGTCTCGCCGTTGCCGTTCTTGACCGTCGCCGCGCCCGCGATCTCGCCGAGGTCGATCCGGCCCGCCGCGACGACCTCGGCGTCCCCCGCCACGCGGTCCACGCGGATTTCGCCGTGGTCGGTCCTCAGGCGCACGGTTCCCGCCTCGTCCACCTGGATGTCGCCGAGCGAGGTCCTGAGCCGGCAGTCTCCGAGGCGCCCTTCACAGACGAAGTCCGCCAGGGCGGAGTTGCCCTGGACATGCGATCCGGCCGGCAGTTCGATGCTCACGTCGACCGACCCGGTCCTGCCGAACAAGGAGCGCTTCTTGGGCCCCTTGACCAGCAACTTGCCGCCCGAGCAGGTGACCGTGGTCTGTTGTACGGCCCGTACGTCGGCGTCTGCTGCGCCGTTGCTCGGCAGCACCTCGACCACCGTGTCCGTGCGCTTGCCCGCGGTGATCCGGGCGGACCCGACGTCGAATTCGAGGGTGACGGAGATCGGTTCGGGAGTGTCGAAAGCAGGCATGGCTGTCCCGTTCTCATGGTCTGGAGTGTGTTCCCGCTGGTGGGGCGGGTGAAGGGGCAGTGGTGCTGTGCGCCGGCGGGCCGGGCGCTGGTCCGGGCTCGGCACGGTCGGGCCCTAGGGCCTGTCCGGTGGATCTGGCTGGGCTCGCGACGCCCTGCGACTCCGTCTCCTGCGTTGTCGTCAGTCGGCATGGCTCCGCCATGCCTCCTTCCTCCGCCTTGGATCCGAAGCCGCATGCCGCCGCTCGCTGATCCAGCCTGATCCACCGGTCAGGCCCTAGCGAACCCAGCCCGTGTAGCCCTGCTGGCTCCGGTGGCGGCCGGCGCGAGGTGGGCGGGCGCGGTCGCCGGGTTCCAGGGCGGTGGCGACGGCCCGCACCAGCCAGGCGTTGACCGAGAGGCCTTCCTGTCCCGCGGCGTCCTCGACCCGGGTCTTGAGGTGGGCAGGAAGGCGGAAGTTGATCCGCGCCGTACCGCCCTCGTCAGCACCGTCCGAAGGGCTGGGCGGCACCGGCGCCGACACCGCACTTGGCGCGCTCTCGGGCGTCCCTGCTTCCCCGTACGGCTCCAGGGCCGGCGGTGGCGTCACCACGAACTCGGGGTCGAGCCCTCGCAGCCGTACGTCGACCGAGCCCGGCGCCAGGTCACGGGTGACCTCGCCCATGGCGGCGGACAGCGCGTTCAGCAGGGTGAGCCGGGCGGCCGACTCCAGGGGCGCGGTGAGCCGCTCGGCCAGAGCACGGGCTTCGTCTCCGCCCGCATCCGCGGCGACTGCGAGTTCGTGCCGGAGATTGTCGACGTAGGGCGTCAGGTCCATGGCGCCACTGTGACACCAAAGTGGCGCCACTGCAAGTCATCGTGGTGTCACATGGCGCCCGTGGCGTGCGAGTGGCGCAGGCGTGGCGCACCGGTGCCGCTGTGCGGGGGATTGCAGGCCGGGTGAGATGACCTGCGCCACCGTGTCAGCCCTGTCTGCGCCGCCAGTCCCGGACGACCTCCTCGATGTCGTACGGCGTCAGCCCCAGCGGCGGGCCGGGTGGCGGGCGACGGACCGCCGCGGCGATCTTCTCGTTGATCTCCGCGACGATTCGCCGCACCGCGGATTCCGATGGCGCCCGGCCGGCGTTCTCCAGCGCGTCCTCGGCCTCCTTGCGCAGCTGCAGCGTCGGCGGCAGGACCGATATGCCCTCGCGGTGCATCTTGCCCTTGATCCACCACAGCTCGTCGTAGGTGTCGTCGCTCTCCGGCAGGGGCTTGCCGAAGCCGGGCAGATCCTTGAAGTCACCGCGCTCCGTCGCTTCGCGGATCTGCTTGTCGACCCACGACTCGAAGCTGACGCCCGTCGGTTTGCGCTCGGTCATGTGTTCCAGCGTACGGACGCGGGGGATCTCTTGGTGCGGGTTGTGGACAACCCTTCAGACGGTGCCCCGGCTGTGGACAACCCGTTCAGCCATGGGGGCCGGACAGCCGTCCCCGCGCAAAGGCAGGAGCCCCGCTTCCGTACGCGAGGTACGGGAGCAGGGCTCCTTGGGTACTGCTAAGTCGTACGCGATCGCCGACCCGGGCAACTAGGCCGGGGTGACGTTCTCCGCCTGCGGGCCCTTCGGACCCTGAGTGACGTCGAAGTTCACGACCTGGTTCTCCTCGAGGGAGCGGAAGCCAGACGCGTTGATCGCGGAGTAGTGGACGAAGACATCCGGGCCGCCGCCGTCCTGGGCGATGAAGCCGAAGCCCTTTTCAGCGTTGAACCACTTGACGGTTCCGGTAGCCATAAGCCCTCCTTGGGCCAAAGGGTTGCCCTGCTCCAGAACCTGCAAACAAGTCTGAAAACTACAAAAGCCTGCGGGTCACATGCTCCGCAGGCTCTGTACTGCAAGGGAAACCAAACTGCAACTTGCGTTGAGCGTAGCACGCAGGGTGTTCGCAGCGGTAGAGGGAAAGATCACGTCACCCGGAAGCTTGATGGCGCCTTGACATGCTGACGTTTGTGGCGTGGCCGGGGCCGCCCCGGCCATTGGTGCCGCGGCCCGCAGGTCTAGCCTCACGCTGTGGACAGTCATGCAGAACCTGCAGAAAGCGCCGCCGCCGACGGCGACCGTCGCAGCCGGCCGCGCGTCGGTCACATCCAGTTCCTGAACTGCCTGCCCCTCTACTGGGGCCTCGCCCGCACCGGGACGCTCCTCGATCTGGAGCTCACGAAGGACACCCCGGAGAAGCTCTCCGAGCGGCTGGTGCGCGGCGACCTCGACATCGGCCCCGTCACCCTCGTCGAGTATCTGCGCAACGCCGACGACCTCGTCGCCTTCCCCGACATCGCGGTCGGCTGCGACGGGCCTGTCATGTCCTGCGTGATCGTGTCCCAGCTGCCGCTGGAGCAGCTGGACGGCGTGCGTGTCGCCCTCGGCTCCACCTCGCGCACCTCGGTGCGTCTCGCGCAGCTGCTGCTCGCCGAGCGGTACGGCGTGGCGCCGGACTACTACACGTGCCCGCCCGACCTCGGCCTGATGATGCAGGAGGCGGAGGCCGCCGTGCTGATCGGCGACGCCGCCCTGCGGGCCTCGCTGCACGACGCGCCGAGGCTGGGCCTGCACGTCCATGACCTGGGCCAGATGTGGAAGGACTGGACCGGGCTGCCGTTCGTGTTCGCGGTGTGGGCGGCGCGCAAGGACTACCTCGCGCGTGAGCCCCGCGTCGTACGGAAGGTCCACGAGGCCTTCCTGGCCTCCCGTGATCTTTCCCTGGAGGAGGTCACGAAGGTCGCCGAGCAGGCGGCCCGCTGGGAGGCGTTCGACGCGGAGCTGCTGAAGCGGTACTTCACGACGCTCGACTTCCGCTTCGGGCCCGAGCAGCTCGCCGGTGTGCGCGAGTTCGCACGCCGGACCGGTCCGACGACCGGGTTCCCGGCGGACGTACGGGTCGAGCTGCTCGGCCCCTGAAGCCCGGACGCCGCCCCCCCCCAGGGCCGGAAGGCGCGTCGTAGGGAAGTCGGGACGTCGGAACGTCGGAACGGCAGGACGTCAGGACGTGGGGATGGGTGCCTGCATGTGCTTGCTGATCCACTCGATCGACCCGTCCTCCATGCCCTTCACATAGGTCTTGGCGTTGTGCTCGCCGTCCTGGATGACCTGCAGCCGGGTCTTGACCGGGCCCTTCGTGTAGTCACGGATGAAGGACTTCACCTTCCGCACCGCGGACTCCTTGGTGCCGACCTGGAACGCCAGATAGACATCGCGGTCCTCGCCGGCCGGCTTGCTGCCGAGTGCCTTGGCCAGCTTCTCCGGGTTGTTCGCCTGCTGCTCGGTGGCGTGTCCCGCCCACAGCGGGGAGTCCGGCACGGTGTCCGGCCCGGAGGCGATGACCGCCTTGAACTTGTCGGGGTGCTTCAGGACCGACTTCAGCCCGACGAAGCCGCCCGACGACGACCCCATGAAGGCCCAGCCGTCCCGGGATTTGAACGTACGGAAATTCGCCTTCACGAGATCGGGGACGTCCTCGGTCATCCACGTGCCCATTTTCGGCTGCCCCGGGATATCGCTCCCGTCGTAGTAATACTTGTCGTCCGGGTTGAGTACGGGCATCACGACGATGAACGGAAGGCTCTTCCCCTCCTGCGACCACTCACTGATGCTGCTCTGCAGCTTCAGATCGGTGCCCATCCAGTAATTGTTCGGGTATCCGTTGCCGCCGGGGAGCGCGATGAGCACAGGGAAACCGCTGTTCGCGTACTTCGGGTCGAAGTACTGCTTCGGGGCCCAGACCCAGACCTTGCCCGTGAAGCCGGACTTCGCGCCGTGCAGCGTGGTGACGCCGATCTTGGTGCCGTCGTCGACGGTGTTCTGGGTGGTGAACTCCGCCTTCGGCCCGGTCGGCATCAGGGTCTTGGCCGCGGCCTCGGCGGCCGCGCCGCCGCCCTTGCCGGATCCGGTGCCGGATCCGGAGCCCGCTGCGGAGGACGCGGGGGCCTGAGCGGACGGGCCGTCGAAGGAGAGCGGGTCTCCTTCGTCCGAACAGCCCGCGACGAGCGCGACAGAGCCGAGGGCGACGGCGGCTATGAGGGCTTTGGGCAGGCGTTTCATGACGGACTCCGTGGTTTTATGCGGTGCTTCGCTGCGGTTCCGGATGTGGTGCGCGGTTTACGCCAAGGGAGATGAGGGCCGGGGCCGATCGGTTGGCCCGGAGAGGGACCCAATCGCCGTGATCCGGCCCACGCGGCGTTCTACGCTGTCCCGGACGGACATCGCGCAGTCGGGCGGAATCGGGGGAGCTCATGCAGCCGCTGGAGGCGGGCGAGCCGCAGAGCATCGGTCCGTACCGGCTGCTCGGCCGGCTCGGAGCGGGCGGCATGGGCCGGGTCTATCTCGCGCGTTCCGAAGGCGGCAGGACCGTCGCGGTCAAGGTGGTCCATCCGCATTTCGCGCTCGACGAGCAGTTCCGGGCCCGTTTCCGTCGCGAGGTGGAGGCGGCCCGGCGGGTGGGCGGGGCCTGGACCGCGCCGGTGCTGGACGCGGACCCGGAGGCGTCCGTTCCGTGGGTGGCCACCGGCTATGTGGCCGGACCCTCGCTGGCGCAGGCCGTCGCCGAGTACGGGCCGCTGCCGGAGCACACCGTGCGGACGCTGGGCGCGGGGCTCGCCGAGGCACTGGCGGCCGTGCACGCGCTGGACCTGGTCCACCGGGACGTCAAGCCCTCGAACGTACTGCTCGCGCTCGACGGCCCCCGCCTCATCGACTTCGGCATCGCCCGCGCCACCGACGGCACCGCCTCGCTCACCGCGACCGGTGTGTCGGTCGGCTCGCCCGGCTACATGGCACCCGAACAGATCCTCGGACAGGGTGTCACCGGCGCCGCGGATGTCTTCTCGCTCGGCGCGGTCCTCGCGTACGCCGCGACGGGTGCCGCGCCCTTCCCGGGCGACTCGTCCGCCGCCCTGCTCTACAAGGTGGTCCACGAGGAGCCCGAACTGGGCGCGCTGGCCGGGGAACTGCGCGACATCGTCACCATGTGCCTGGCCAAGAACCCGGCCGAACGGCCGGCTCCCGCGGACCTCGCCCGCCGGCTCGCGCCGGGCGGCGCGGGCGCGCTGGTGGGGGCGGGCTGGCTGCCCGGACCACTCGTCGAGCAGGTCAGCCGGTCGGCGGTGCGACTGCTCGACCTGGAGCCCGCGCGGCAGGACCCGGTGGGCTCGGGGCCCGTGCCGTTCACCAGCCAGGCGATGGGGGAGTTCGGCCCGCCGGTCGAACCACCGACGCAGTTTCCGGCGCAGACCGGGCCGCCGGTGCCGACGCGGCCCCCGGGGGCGCCGTCCGTGGCGGACGCGGTACCGCCGCAGCGCCGGCCCGACGGCCGGCTCTCCGTCTCGGTGACCACCAGCTCGGAACGCGGCCGCCCCGGCGGCGGCCGCAAGGTGAGCTGCACGGTCGCCCTCGCCGTGGCGGGCGCGCTGGCCGCGGTGAGCGTGGGCGCGGGCGTGCTCTTCGACCTCTTCCCCGGTGGCGGCGGCGGCCACAACGACCTGGCCGAGCCGCCCAAGTCGTCGGCGTCCGGTGAGCCGGCGGACGGGGCGACGCCCCCGCTGAAGGACGTGCCGAAGGGGTTCATCGGCACCTGGGAGGGCGCGGTCACCGCCGCCGGACTGCCCGCGGGAACGATGAAGGTCACCATCGAGGGCGGCCGCACCGGCCAGCGGATCGGCAAGGCCGAACAGACCGACATCCTGGGCAACTTCATCTGCGAGGACCTGCTCACCGCCACCAGCGCCGACGCGAAGACCCTCGTCGTCGATGCGAAGCGCGGCCCGCGCAGCAAGGGAATGTGCACCGAGAGCACGACCGGGCTGCGGCTCGTGCTGGACGGCAGCACACTGCGCTACGTCTCCGCCGACGCCCGGGCCGGCAGTCCGACCGGCGACCTGGCGAGGAGCCGCTGACCCACCGGGCGAGACCCGGTGCACCGCCCGGACAGGGCCTGGGCAACTCCCCCTGCCTCCCCTCCCCGAGACACCGTGCGGGGGCACCCCAGGAGCGGACCGCACCGCTGTCGTAGGCTGGACCGGCCCGCGCAAAGCCCTGAAACACCGCCGAAAGGTGACTCCCGGTGACCGAGAAGGCCGACCTTCAGTCCGTCCTTGACCGTGCCGCCGAGGGCGGGCGGATCACCCCCGAGGAGGCGCTCGACCTCTACCGGTCCGCGCCGCTGCACGCGCTGGGCGCAGCCGCCGACGCCGTACGCCGCCGCCGCTACGCCGGCACCGAACACATCGCGACGTACATCATCGAGCGGAACATCAACTACACCAACGTCTGCGTCACCGCCTGCAAGTTCTGCGCCTTCTACGCCCCGCCCAAGGACACCGCCAAGGGCTGGACCCGGGACCTCGACGACATCCTGCGGCGCTGCGCCGAGACCGTCGAGCTGGGCGGCACCCAGATCATGTTCCAGGGCGGACACCACCCGGACTACGGCGTCGAGTACTACGAGGAGCACTTCGCCGCCATCAAGCAGGCGTTCCCGCAGCTGGTCATCCACTCCCTCGGCGCGTCCGAGGTCGAGCACATGGCCCGTATCTCCAAGGTGTCGGTCGAGGAGGCCGTCCAGCGCATCCACGCGGCCGGCCTGGACTCCTTCGCGGGCGCCGGCGCCGAGCTGCTGCCGGAGCGGCCGCGCAAGGCGATCGCCCCGCTGAAGGAGTCCGGCGAGCGCTGGCTGGAGATCATGGAGACCGCGCACCGGCTGGGTGTCGAGTCCACCTCGACGATGCTGATGGGTACGGGCGAGACCAACGCCGAGCGCATCGAGCACCTGCGGATGATCCGTGACGTACAGGACCGGACGGGTGGCTTCCGGGCCTTCATCCCGTACACGTACCAGCCCGAGAACAACCACCTCAAGGGCCGCACGCAGGCGACGATCTTCGAGTACCTGCGGATGATCGCGATCGCCCGTCTGTTCTTCGACAACGTCGCCCACATCCAGGGCTCGTGGCTGACGACGGGCAAGGAGATCGGCCAGCTGTCGCTGCACTACGGTGCCGACGACCTGGGCTCGATCATGCTGGAGGAGAACGTCGTCTCCTCGGCGGGCGCGAAGCACCGGTCCAACCGGCAGGAGATCATCGACCTGATCCGCAAGGCGGACCGCGTCCCGGCACAGCGGACGACGACGTACGAGCACATCACCGTCCACGACGACCCGGCGAACGACCCCGTGGACGAGCGCGTCGCCTCGCACATCTCGTCGACGGCGATCGAGGGCGGCACGGCGCACCCCGAGTTGAAGCTGCTGAACGCGAACTGACCCGGCCGTGCTGACGATTCATGTCGCGGACGCGGTGTTCGGTGCCGGCCGCGGGCGCGGCGACGCCGTCGCCGTGGACGGCGGGCTGATCGTCGCTCTGGGGCGGTACGAGACGCTCGCCGCGGACCGCCCGCAGGCGCGGGTGCGCCGCTGGCCGGGGCTGCTCACCCCGGGGCTGGTGAACCCCGATGCCGCCGCCCTGCTGGAGGCCGCCTACCACCCGGACCCGCGTGAGGCGGACACGCTCGGCACGGAGCCGCTGACGGGCGACGCGCTCGCGGCCCTCGCACTGGACGACGCGCGCTGGGGCGCGAGCGCACGACGCGGGCTGCAGCGCATGCTGCGGCATGGCACGACGGCGGTCGTCGGCCCGTTCACCCGCCCGGCGGTGCGCACGGCGGTCGCGCGTTCGGGCCTGCGGGTGCGTGACCGACGCCCCGGCCGGGACGGCGGGAGCCCGTCGCTCGATCCGTTCGCCACGCGCCCGCTGGGCGCGGTGCTCGACGGCGAACTGGCGGCCGGAGCTCCGGCCGACTTCGCCGTGTTCGACGTGCCCGTCGACGAACTCCCCGGGCGGGCACTCCGCGAACACGGCGCCGGCACCTGCGTCGCCACCGTCCTCGCCGGTCGCCTGGTGTACCGGGCGCGCTGAGCGCCGGACGCCCATGCGCAGCCGTCCGGCGCGCCCTGCCCGAAGCCCGGCGGGGGTCGAACGGCACAATGGGGGCGTGACCCGAGCCTCCCTGGACAAGCAGCCGCACGAAGTCGCCTCGATGTTCGACGATGTCGCGGCGAACTACGACCTCACCAATGACGTGCTCTCGCTCGGCCAGGACCGGCGATGGCGCAATGAGGTCGCCAAGGCGGTGAACGCACGCCCGGCCGAGAAGATCCTCGACCTCGCCGCCGGCACCGGCACGTCCTCGCTGCCCTTCACCCGCACCGGCGCGTACGTCGTGCCGTGCGACTTCTCCCTCGGCATGCTGCGCGAGGGCAAGAAGCGGCACCCGTGGCTTCCGCTCACCGCCGGGGACGCGACGAAGCTGCCGTTCCAGGACAACGCCTTCGACGCCGTGACGATCTCCTTCGGGCTGCGCAACGTGCAGGACACGGAGGGGGCGCTGCGTGAGCTGTACCGGGTGACCAAGCCGGGCGGGCGTGTCGTGATCTGCGAGTTCTCGCACCCGACGTGGGCGCCGTTCCGGACCGTCTACGAGGAGTACCTGATGCGGGCGCTGCCGCCCGTGGCGCGTGCGGTCTCGTCGAACCCGGACGCGTACGTCTATCTCGCCGAGTCGATCCAGTCGTGGCCCGAGCAGCCGGAGCTCGCCGGGCTGCTGCAGAAGGCCGGCTGGTCGAAGGTGGCGTGGCGGAATCTGACCGGCGGGATCGTGGCGCTGCACCGCGGCACCAAGCCGCAGTAAGTACCCGAAGGCCCAGACACCATGGACTACCAGGCGATCCTGGAGCAGATCGCGCAGGACGTCGCACCGCTCGTCGGCAGCGGCACACCCGCCGAGTACATCCCGGCCCTGGCCTCCGTCGACCCGAGCCGGTTCGGCATGGCCCTCGCCGATCTCGACGGCAAGGTGTACGGGGTCGGGGACTGGGAACGGCCCTTTTCCACCCAGTCCGTCACCAAGGTCTTCGCCCTGGCCCTCGCCCTCTCGCAGGGCGGCGACAGCCTGTGGGAACACGTGGGCCGGGAACCCTCCGGCAACCCGTTCAACTCGCTGGTGCAGCTGGAGTACGAGAACGGCATCCCGCGCAATCCGTTCATCAACGCGGGCGCCCTCGTCGTCACCGACCGGCTGCAGACCCTGACCGGCGACGCGAGCAGCGAACTGCTGGAGTTCCTGCGGCAGGAGAGCGGGAACCCGGAGCTGGCCTTCGATCCGGAGGTCGCCGGATCGGAGTCCGCGCACGGCGACCGGAACGCCGCGCTGGCCCACTTCATGGCGTCGTACGGCAACATCGCCAATCCTGTCTCCGCGCTGCTCGACCACTACTTCTGGCAGTGCTCGATCGAGATGAGCTGCGCCGATCTGGCGCTCGCGGCCCGCTTCCTGGCCCGTCACGGGCTGCGCGCGGACGGCACCCGGCTGCTGACCCGCAGCGAGGCCAAGCAGATCAACGCGGTGATGCTCACCTGCGGTACGTACGACGCGGCGGGCGAGTTCGCGTACCGGGTCGGGCTGCCCGGCAAGAGCGGGGTGGGTGGCGGGATCGTCGCGGTCGTACCGGGGCGGTGCACGCTGTGCGTGTGGAGCCCGGGGCTGGACAAGCAGGGCAATTCGGTGGCGGGCGTGGCGGCGCTGGACCGGTTCACGACACTGACCGGCCTGTCGGTGTTCTAGGTCGTGTCTGACAAATAGCGCCGTCCGCCAGGCGGGATTTGTCAGACACGACCTAGGCCTGTCCCGGGCCTGTCCGGCGCCGTGGGTGTGCCTGTCCCCTGAACGAGGACTCTTCGGGGCCAGGGCCTGTCCGGCGGATCGGGCCGGATCCGCGAGCTCAGCAAGATCCACCGGACAGGCCCTGGAGAACGAGCCGGAAGCAGTAGGCCTTGCGATCCGAGTCCGGGATGCCGAACGTCTCCGTCCGCTCCATGCCCAGCCGCCGCGTGACGGCGATCGACCGCTCGTTGCGGGCGTCGACCATCGCGACCACCGACGGGACGCCCGCCGCCCGCACCCGTTCCAGGGTGATCCGTGCGGCGGCCGTCGCATAGCCCCGGCCCCAGTACGCCCGCCCCAGCCGCCAGCCGATCTCGATCTCGCCGACCGGACCGAAGGTCTTGTGCGGCCACGGCTGCGCGCCCGTGAAGCCGATCACCTCGCCCGCCTCGTCGAGCATCGTCCACAGACAGAAGCCGCGCTCCGCGTCATGGCGGCGCTGGCGGGCGGTGAGCTCCTCGTACACCGACAGCTCGGCGGACCTGCCCCCGTGGAACTCCATGACGTCCGGGTCGTCGAAGACGTGATGCCAGGCGAACGCGTCCTCCTCGGTGGGAACGCGGAGCTGTACGACGGGGAGAGAGGCTGCGGTCATCGCGGGGGAGCCCTTCGATTGTCGATCAGTACGCCCCCATAGACTGCACATGACCTGTGCCGCCTGGCACGCGAATTCGAGTCTTCGGGAGAACTGGCCGTGACCGAGACGACGCCCTCCGAGCACACCGCAGATGTGATCGTCGTCGGGGCAGGCCCGGCCGGCTCGACGACTGCGTACTACCTGGCCAAGGCCGGTCTCGACGTACTCCTTCTGGAGAAGACGGCGTTCCCGCGCGAGAAGGTCTGCGGCGACGGCCTCACCCCCCGCGCCACCAAGCAGCTCGTCTCGATGGGCATCGACATCTCCGAAGAGGCCGGCTGGCTGCGCAACAAGGGCCTGCGGATCATCGGCGGCGGCGTCCGGCTCCAGCTCGACTGGCCGGAGCTCGCCAGCTACCCGGACTACGGCCTCGTCCGCAAGCGGGACGACTTCGACGAGCAACTGGCCCGCCAGGCGCAGAAGGCGGGCGCGCGGCTGTACGAGCGCTGCAACGTCGGCGCGCCGGTCATCGACGACCGCACCGGCCGTATCACGGGGGTCCACGCCAAACTCGGCGAGGAGAAGCGCGAGGTCACCTTCTCCGCCCCGCTCGTCGTCGCCGCGGACGGCAACTCCTCCCGGATCTCCCTCGCGATGGGGCTGCACCGTCGTGAGGACCGCCCGATGGGCGTCGCGGTCCGTACGTACTTCACCAGCCCCCGGCACGACGACGACTACCTGGAGTCCTGGCTGGAGCTCTGGGACCGGCGCGGCGCCCAGGACCGGCTGCTGCCCGGCTACGGCTGGATCTTCGGCATGGGCGACGGCACGTCCAACGTCGGCCTCGGCGTGCTCAACACCTCGTCCGCCTTCAAGGAGCTCGACTGGCGCGAGGTGCTGAAGGCCTGGTGCGCCTCGATGCCGGAGGACTGGGGCTACACCCCGGACAACATGACGATGCCGATCCGCGGCGCCGCGCTCCCGATGGCCTTCAACCGGCAGCCGCACTACACGAAGGGCCTGCTGCTGGTCGGCGACGCGGGAGGCCTCGTCAACCCGTTCAACGGCGAGGGCATCGCGTACGCCATGGAGTCCGGCCAGATCGCCGCGGACGTCATCGTCCAGGCACACGCCCGGGCGACCCCGGCCCAGCGCGAACTGGCCCTCCACGGCTACCCGAAGGTCCTCAAGGACACCTACGGCGGCTACTACACGCTGGGCCGCGCCTTCGTGAAGCTCATCGGCAACCCGAAGGTCATGAAGATCGCGACGCAGCGCGGACTGACCCACCCGCTGCTGATGAAGTTCACGCTGAAGATGCTCGCCAACCTCACCGACCCGACGGGCGGCGACGCGATGGACCGCATCATCAACGGGCTCTCGAAGGTGGCGCCGAAGGCCTGAGCCTCGCCGGAGCCTCAAGGCCTGAACGACCTCCGGTAGTCGGTAGGGGACACACCCACCGACCGGGTGAAGTGGCGGCGCAGATTCGCCGCCGTACCCAGCCCGCTGTGTTCACCGATCTGCTCGACGGGCAGATCGGTGGACTCCAGCAGGGTCTGTGCCCGCGCCACGCGCTGCTGCAGCAGCCACTGCAGCGGTGTCGTCCCGGTGCTCTCCTGGAGTCGCCGGTAGAACGTGCGCGGGCTCATCCGCGCTCGGCGCGCGAGCTCCTCCACCGTGAGCGGGTCCTCCAGATGCTCGGCCGCCCACTGCAGTACGGGGCCGAGGCTGTCGTCGTCGCTCTGCGGCACCGGTGCGTCGATGAACTGGGCCTGCCCGCCGGTGCGATGGGCGTGCACGACGAGCCGGCGGGCCAGCTTGCCCGCGACGCCCGCACCCAGATCGCGGCGGACCAGATGCAGACACAGGTCCAGCGCCGCCGTGGCACCGGCGCTGGTCAGCACGTTTCCCTCGTCGGTGTAGAGCACCGAGTCGTCGACGACCACCTCGGGATGACGGGCGGCGAGCTCGGCCGTGTGCTGCCAGTGGGCGGTGGCCCGGCGGCCGTCGAGGAGCCCGGCGGCCGCGAGCGCGAACGCGCCGGTGCACAGCGAGACCATGCGGGCCCCGGATGCGGCGGCGGCGCGCAGGGCGTCAACGAGCTCGGCAGGCGCCTCCTCGCCGCCGTCGACGCACGCGTCGGGCACGGACGGCACGATGACGGTGTCCGCCCCGGCGAGCGCGTCGAGGCCGTACTCCGTGCGCACGGAGAGCCCGGGACCGGCGCTGTCCTGTGCGGGGCCGCACAGGCGCAGCTCGTACCAGGGGTCGGCAAGATCGGGGTGCGGGATGCCGAACACGGTGCAGGCGATGGAGAGTTCGTACATCTCCCAGAGCGAGATCCCGGACCGTTGATCCGGCACGACGGCGACGGCGACGATTCCTGGGCGCATGGTGCCGAGCGTACGGTCGGCGCCGAGTGTGCGGCAGGAATTTTGCGGAGATGGGCACTCCTGCCACTGTCGACGACTCGGACCCGCTGAGAGTGTGGATCTTGCACAAGGAACCACGCTTTAGAGGGAGTTATCGCCATGACCCGCACAAAAGTCACCGTCATCGGACTGGGGCAGATGGGTACGGCGCTCGCCGGGGCCTTTCTGGACTCGGGCCACCCGACGACCGTCTGGAACCGCACACCGGAGAAGGCGGACGCGCTCGTCGCCCGGGGAGCCGAGCGCGCGGCCACCGTCGCCGAAGCGGTCGAGGCGGGCGAGCTCGTCGCAGTCTGCGTCCTCGACTACACCGCCGTACGCGAACTCCTCGACCCAGTCGCCGGGCTGCTGTCCGGGCGCACCCTCGTCAATCTGACGTCCGGCTCGCCCGAACAGGCCCGCGAGGAGGCGGCATGGGCGGCCGGCAACGGCATCGGCTACCTCGACGGCGGCATCATGACGACACCGCCCGGTGTGGGGAATCAGGCGAACATGATCCTCTACAGCGGCTCCTCCGCTGCCCTCGCCGCTCACCGTGACACCCTCGCCGTGCTCGGTGACCCGGTCGACCTCGGTGAGGACGCCGGGCTCGCCTCGCTGTACGACACGGGGCTGCTCGGACTGATGTGGTCGGTGTTCGGCGGCTGGCTGCACGCGACGGCGCTCGTCGGCGCGGACGGGGTGTCCGCGCAGACCTTCACGCCGGTGGCGATCCGCTGGCTGACGACGGTCACGGGTTTCATGGACACCTACGCGGGTCAGATCGACGCGGGTCACTACCCGGGCGACGACGCCACGATCGACGTACAGCTCGCGACGGTCGAGCACCTCCTGCATGCGGGGGAAGCCCGGGGGGTCGACGGGCGGCTGCCCCGGCTGCACCGGGACCTGATGGCGCAGGCCGTCGCCGACGGCAACGGCGGCGACAGCTACGCCCGGGCGATCGAGCTGTTCCGCAAGGGCTGAACGCCGAGGTCGTGTACGCACTGTAAAGATGCTGTGGCCGTCCGTGCCCGTTCACTTCCGGCTCAACCCCCCTCCCGGCGCCCCTGCCGGCGTATCCATGCCACGGGCGTCGGTGGAGGGGGGCGCAGCCATGGGCCGTCGATGGAGGGCACCAACGAGGCGGCCCGGCGCGCCGTCAACGCCCTGCTCGACGCGGACGGCTCGACCGCCGGGCGGTGCGAGACCTGGGGGGCACTACCAGCCGCCGGAGATGGAGGCCCGCAAGCGCGTCGACGAGGCCAGGTGGCGGCTGGGACTGCCGAACACCTTCGATCTCGGGTGAGCGAAGGGCCGCCGCTCCCGGGTGGGAGCGACGGCCCTCGGCGAAGTGTCAGGGTGCGTCAGAGGACGCGGACCGCGCCGCTCGCCGGGTAGCCCGACAGGTCCTGGATCACGACGCCCTTGCTGGGGTTCGCGGCGTCGAGGTACTGGCCGTCGCCGATGTAGACGCCGACGTGGTACGCCGAGCCGGCGCCGCCCCAGTAGAGGATGTCGCCGACCTGGAGGTTGTCCAGGGAGACCTGGGTGCCGGCCACGGACTGGTCCTGGGAGACGCGGGGCAGGTCCACGCCCACCTGGCGGTACGCGGCCTGGACGAGGCTGGAGCAGTCCCAGGCGTTGGGGCCGCTGGCGCCCATGACGTAGGCGTCGCCGAGCTGTGCCTTGAGGAAGGAGATGACCGTCCCGACGGAGCCGGATGCGGAGGTGCTCCGCGAGGAGGCGGAGAGCGTGGTGCGCTCGGAGGAGCGGGAGGCGCGCTCCTTGGCCTCGGCGCGGGCGGCCTCTTCGGCCTTCCGCTCGGCCTCGGCCTTGCGGTCCGCCTCGGCCTTGGCCTTCTTCGCGGCCTTGGCGGCCTTCGCTGCGGCAGCGTTCTCCTGGGTCTGCAGTTCCAGATCCAGGGCGGCCTGCTGCGTCGCCTCGGCGGAGAGGGCCACCGCGCTCGCGAGCTGCGGGGTGTCGAGCGTGAGCGCGGGCATCTCGATGGTCTCGGTCACCGGCTCGGCGTTCGCCGGCACGGTGCTACCGGCCACCGCGATGGTGCTGAGGACGCCACCGGCAACTCCGGCCCGGAGCGCGAGCGTCGAGGCGCTACGAGTGCGGGGCTTCCGGTGGCTTCGTATGTGAGCGGTGTGGGACATGAGTACAACCGCTATCAGGGGCTCACGGTTCCCTTCAAGAAACGTGTGTTGCGCCACAGTTGCGCACGGAGGCGCCTAATCCGCTTTCCTGGGACCTTTATTGACGCCGTAACGGGCAAAACGGGCATGCGTGATCACGGCCGTGATCATGGGCTTTCAGAAAAAGGTCCGGATTGCCCGCCGCTTACCACCCCTTCGCACCGATGGCCAAGCCCCGGTTTTCGGGGACCGCCGCCGAGTGGTACAGGTCACAGAATGGTCACCGCCGACGACGCCCCGGAGCCTCGTGAACGGATGCACGCGTCCACCCCGGTCCGCCCTGCCCCTCGCCCGGGTGACGGCGCCCTCTATCACCCGGTCCAGCCCATCGCGAATTTGCTTGCACGGGGAGATCCCTGATAGGGGCGACCACCCCTGACCAGCGGTAATAGGGGAAGGCGTCACCTTTTGTAGTCGCTCGTGCGCTTCCCGTATGAAGATCACCGCTCATCCGACTTCATGATCCTTCGTCAGGTGGTGGAGATCACAAAGTCGTTGTCGTACCCCGTGTCGCAGATCACAGACCGGCAGGCATAGGATGCGGAGCAGTCGGGCTTGTGAACTGCCTCACATATGCGTGATCTTCGCGAGGCGGCGAGGCGGTGCCCGGTGCGGTCCAACGGTCAAGGACGACTGGAAGGAGCGAGGAGCGTGAATGCCTACGCACCCATCCTCGTGCTCGGCGCCCTAGGGGCAGGCTTTGCGATCTTCTCCGTGGTCATGGCCACGCTTATCGGCCCGAAGCGCTACAACCGGGCGAAGCTCGAGGCGTACGAATGCGGTATCGAGCCCACGCCCACCCCGGCCGGGGGCGGCCGCTTCCCGATCAAGTACTACCTGACGGCGATGCTCTTCATCGTCTTCGACATCGAGATCGTCTTCCTCTACCCCTGGGCCGTCACCTTCGACGCCCTGGGGATTTTCGGGCTCGTGGAGATGCTGCTCTTCGTGCTCACCGTCTTCGTCGCCTACGCGTATGTATGGCGGCGCGGCGGCCTGGAATGGGACTGAGGGGCTGAGGGGCACACCAATGGGACTCGAAGAGAAGCTGCCGAGCGGTTTTCTGCTGACCACCGTCGAACAGGCCGCGGGCTGGGTGCGCAAGGCGTCCGTCTTCCCCGCCACCTTCGGCCTGGCCTGCTGCGCCATCGAGATGATGACGACCGGCGCCGGCCGGTACGACCTGGCCCGCTTCGGCATGGAGGTCTTCCGCGGTTCGCCCCGGCAGGCCGATCTGATGATCGTGGCCGGGCGGGTGAGCCAGAAGATGGCCCCCGTCCTGCGCCAGGTCTATGACCAGATGCCCAACCCCAAGTGGGTGATTTCCATGGGGGTTTGCGCATCCTCGGGTGGAATGTTCAACAATTACGCGATTGTGCAGGGTGTTGACCACATTGTTCCCGTTGACATCTATTTGCCGGGCTGCCCCCCGCGGCCGGAGATGCTGATGGACGCGATCCTCAAGCTCCACCAGAAGATCCAGACCTCCAAGCTCGGTGTGAACGCGGAAGAAGCGGCCCGTGAGGCGGAGGAAGCGGCTCTCAAGGCGCTCCCCACCATCGAGATGAAGGGGCTGCTCCGGTGACTGACCAGCCGAACCCCGAGAAGGAGCTCAGCGGGCAGAACCTGCCGGGCCAGCGTGGTGAGCACGGCGAGGAGATCCGCCTCCAGCGCGGCATGTTCGGTGCGAACAACGGCGGCGACACCTCCGGATACGGCGGGCTCGTCCGTTCCGTGCGGCTGCCGGGCGCGGCCACGCGCCCGTACGGCGGCTGGTTCGACGAGGTCGCCGACGAGCTCGAGGGCGCCCTGGAGGAGCAGAACCTCCTCCCCGAGAACGCGATCGAGAAGACCGTCGTCGACCGGGGTGAGCTCACCTTCCACATCGCCCGCGAGCACCTCGTCCAGGTCGCCGGCACCCTCCGGGACGACCCGGCACTGCGCTTCGAGCTCTGTACGGGTGTGAGCGGCGTCCACTACCCCGGAGACAAGGGCCGCGAGCTGCACGCCGTCTACCACCTGCGCTCGATCACCCACGGCCGACTGATCCGCCTGGAGGCCAGCGCCCCGGACACGGACCCGCACGTCCCGTCCCTCGTCGAGGTCTATCCGACCAACGACTGGCACGAGCGCGAGACCTACGACTTCTTCGGCCTGATCTTCGACGGCCACCCCGCCCTCACCCGGATCATGATGCCGGACGACTGGCAGGGCTTCCCTCAGCGCAAGGACTACCCCCTCGGCGGCATCCCCGTCGAGTACAAGGGCGCCCAGATCCCGGCTCCGGACCAGCGGAGGTCGTACTCGTGACAACACCGTCTGCATCTGCACGTGAGACGACCGAGGGGACTGTATATACAGTCACCGGCGGCGACTGGGACGAGGTCGCCCGGACCGCGGCCAAGGCCGACGACGAGCGCATCGTCGTCAACATGGGTCCGCAGCACCCGTCCACCCATGGAGTGCTCCGTCTCATCCTGGAGATCGAGGGCGAGACGGTCACCGAGGCCCGCTGCGGCATCGGCTACCTGCACACCGGCATCGAGAAGAACCTCGAATACCGGAACTGGACGCAGGGCACGACCTTCGTCACGCGCATGGACTACCTCACGCCGTTCTTCAACGAGACGGCGTACTGCCTCGCGGTCGAGAAGCTGCTCGGCATCGAGGACCAGATCCCGGACCGGGCGACCATCATCCGCGTTCTGCTGATGGAGCTGAACCGGCTCTCCTCCCACCTCGTGTGCATCGCCACCGGCGGTATGGAGCTCGGCGCCACCACGATCATGATCTACGGATTCCGTGATCGTGAACTGATTCTCGACATCTACGAACTCATCACCGGCCTGCGGATGAACCACGCGTACATCCGCCCCGGCGGCCTCGCCCAGGACCTGCCCCCGGGCGCCGTGGACCAGATCCGCGAGTTCGTGAAGAAGATGAAGAAGAACCTTCCCGAGTACGACAAGCTCGCCACCGGGAACCCGATCTTCAAGGGCCGGATGCAGGACATCGGCTATCTGGACCTGGCCGGCTGCATGGCGCTCGGCGCGACAGGACCGATCCTGCGCGCCACCGGGCTGCCGCACGACCTGCGCAAGACCGACCCGTACTGCGGCTACGAGAACTACGAGTTCGACGTCCCGACCGCCGACACCTGTGACGCATACGGCCGCTTCCTCATCCGGCTGGAGGAGATGCGGCAGTCGCTGCGGATCGTCGAGCAGTGCCTGGACCGCCTGGCCCCCGGCCCGGTCATGGTCGAGGACAAGAAGATCGCCTGGCCCGCGCAGCTCGCGCTCGGCCCCGACGGCCTCGGCAACTCCCTCGACCACATCAAGAAGATCATGGGCACCTCCATGGAGGCCCTGATCCACCACTTCAAGCTGGTGACCGAGGGCTTCCGGGTCCCGGCAGGACAGGCGTACGCGGCCGTCGAATCGCCCAAGGGCGAACTCGGGGTCCATGTCGTCTCCGACGGCGGCACCCGCCCCTACCGGGTCCACTTCCGCGACCCGTCCTTCACCAATCTGCAGTCCATGGCGGCGATGTGCGAGGGCGGCCAGGTGGCCGACGTGATCGTCGCCGTCGCGTCCATCGACCCCGTGATGGGAGGCGTCGACCGGTGACAGACGTATCGCTCGGGATGCCACAGCTCCCCGCACCTGACTACCCGGCCGACGTGCGGGCCAGGCTCGAAGCCGACGCCAAGGAGATCATCGGCCGCTACCCGGACAGCCGGTCCGCGCTGCTGCCGCTGCTCCACCTCGTGCAGTCGGAGGAGGGCTACGTCACCCGCACCGGTATGCGGTTCTGCGCGGACCTGCTGGAGCTGACGACGGCGGAGGTCACCGCGGTCGCCACCTTCTACACCATGTACCGCCGCAAGCCGTCCGGCGACTACCAGGTCGGTGTCTGCACCAACACGCTGTGCGCGGTGATGGGCGGCGACGCCATCTTCGACGAGCTCAAGGAACACCTCGGCGTCGGCAACAGCGAGACAACCGAGGACGGCAAGATCACTCTTGAGCACATCGAGTGCAACGCGGCCTGCGACTTCGCGCCCGTGGTGATGGTCAACTGGGAGTTCTTCGACAACCAGACCCCCGAGTCGGCACGGCGGCTCGTCGACGACCTGCGGGCCGGGCGGACCGTCGAACCCACCCGCGGCGCCCCGCTGTGCAGCTTCAAGGAGACCTCCCGCATCCTGGCCGGCTTCCCCGACGCACGCCCCGGCGCCGTCGAGGCGACCGGCGGCGCGGGCCCGGCGTCCCTGATCGGCCTGCGGCTGGCCAAGGGCGAAACCCCTCAGCCGCGCGTGGTCCACCCGCGCGGCGCCGCGCCGCAGAGCGAGTCGCCGGGCGAGCACCTCAGCTCGCACGCCCGCCCGTCGCCCGACCACCACCCCTCAACGAGTCCCTCCGGGACGCAGAACGACGCGCAGCAGACATCGGCGTCCGACCCGGCGCACCCGGCCGGCCCGGTTTCCGAGGAGGGGGAGTGATGACCGTGTCGACCGAGTACGGGCCGGAGGCCGGGGGAGAAACCAGCCCCGAGAAAATGCTCGTGCCCGTCCTGTCCGCCTTCTGGGACCAGCCCGAGTCCTGGACGCTGGAGACCTACCGGAACCACGACGGCTACGAAGGCCTGCGCAAAGCCCTCGCGATGGCCCCGGACGAGCTCATCGCGTACGTCAAGGACTCCGGACTCCGCGGCCGCGGTGGCGCCGGCTTCCCCACCGGAATGAAGTGGCAGTTCATTCCGCAGGGTGACGGCAAGCCGCACTATCTCGTCGTCAACGCCGACGAGTCGGAGCCGGGAACCTGCAAGGACATCCCCCTTCTGTTCGCCAATCCGCACTCCCTCATCGAGGGCATCGTGATCGCCTGCTACGCGATCCGGTCCAACCACGCCTTCATCTATGTGCGCGGCGAGGTCGTGCCCGTACTGCGCCGGCTGCACGAGGCCGTCCGCGAGGCGTACGAGGCGGGCTTCCTCGGCAAGAACATCCTGGGAAGCGGACTCGACCTCGAGCTCACCGTGCACGCGGGCGCCGGCGCGTACATCTGCGGTGAGGAGACCGCACTCCTCGACTCCCTGGAAGGCCGCCGCGGCCAGCCCCGGCTGCGACCCCCCTTCCCCGCGGTCGCCGGTCTGTACGCATGCCCCACTGTGGTGAACAACGTCGAGTCCATCGCGTCCGTTCCCGCGATCCTCAACAGGGGCAAGGACTGGTTCAAGTCGATGGGCAGCGAGAAGTCCCCGGGCTTCACGCTCTACTCGCTGAGCGGCCATGTCGCGAGCCCCGGCCAGTACGAGGCCCCGCTCGGGATCACCCTGCGCCAGCTGCTCGACATGAGCGGCGGCATGCGCCCCGGCCACCGGCTGAAGTTCTGGACGCCGGGCGGCTCCTCCACCCCGATGTTCACCGACGAACACCTCGACGTCCCGCTGGACTACGAGGGCGTCGGCGCCGCCGGATCGATGCTCGGCACCAAGGCACTCCAGTGCTTCGACGAGACGACCTGTGTCGTACGGGCCGTCACCCGCTGGACCGAGTTCTACGCCCACGAGTCCTGCGGCAAATGCACGCCCTGCCGCGAGGGCACCTACTGGCTGGTCCAGTTGCTCCATGACATCGAGGCGGGCAAGGGCGTCATGGCGGACCTCGACAAGCTGGGCGACATCGCCGACAACATCAACGGCAAGTCGTTCTGCGCCCTCGGCGACGGCGCCGCCTCGCCGATCTTCTCCTCGCTCAAGTACTTCCGGGACGAGTACGAGCAGCACATCCGCGGGAAGGGCTGCCCCTTCGACCCGGCCGCGTCCACCGCGTGGGCGGACAAGCACGACGACAACACGGAGGTGAACGCATGACTGTGACCACCAGCGCTCCCTCCGGGGGCGGCGAGGCGGCCGTCCCGCCGGAGGACCTCGTCACGCTCACCATCGACGGCATCGAGATCAGCGTGCCGAAGGGCACCCTGGTCATCCGCGCCGCCGAGCTGCTCGGCATCGAGATCCCCCGGTTCTGCGACCACCCCCTCCTCGACCCGGCCGGCGCCTGCCGGCAGTGCATCGTCGAGGTCGAGGGCCAGCGCAAGCCGATGGCGTCCTGCACCATCACCTGCACCGACGGCATGGTCGTCAAGTCGCAGCTCACCTCGCCCGTCGCCGAGAAGGCACAGCAGGGCGTGATGGAGCTGCTGCTCATCAACCACCCCCTCGACTGCCCGGTCTGCGACAAGGGCGGCGAGTGCCCCCTGCAGAACCAGGCCGTCTCGCACGGCCAGGCCGAGTCCCGCTTCGAGGGCAGGAAGCGCACGTACGAGAAGCCGGTCAACATCTCCACACAGGTGCTGCTCGACCGTGAGCGGTGCGTGCTGTGCGCGCGCTGCACCCGCTTCTCCAACCAGATCGCCGGCGACCCGATGATCGAGCTGCTCGAGCGCGGTGCGCTGCAGCAGGTCGGCACGGGCGAGGGCGACCCCTTCGAGTCGTACTTCTCCGGGAACACCATCCAGATCTGCCCGGTCGGCGCGCTGACCTCGGCGGCGTACCGGTTCCGCTCCCGGCCCTTCGACCTCGTGTCGTCGCCCTCGGTGTGCGAGCACTGCGCGGGCGGCTGCGCCACCCGGACCGACCACCGGCGCGGCAAGGTCATGCGGCGGCTCGCCGCCGACGACCCCGAGGTCAACGAGGAGTGGATCTGCGACAAGGGGCGGTTCGGCTTCCGCTACGCCCAGCAGCGCGACCGGCTCACCACCCCGCTCGTACGCAACAAGGAGAGCGGTGAGCTGGAGCCGGCGAGCTGGCCGGAGGCGCTGGAGGCCGCGGCCGCCGGGCTCTCCGCGGCACGCGGCCGGGCGGCCGTGCTGACCGGCGGCAGGCTCACCGTCGAGGACGCGTACGCGTACGCCAAGTTCGCGCGGATCGCTCTGGACACCAACGACATCGACTTCCGGGCGCGGGTGCACTCCTCCGAGGAGGCCGACTTCCTTGCCGCCCGGGTCGCCGGTCACGGCCGGGACCTGGACCGCGCGGGCGTCACCTACACCTCCCTGGAGGCGGCGCCCGCGGTGCTGCTCGTGGGCTTCGAGTCCGAGGAGGAGGCCCCCGGCGTCTTCCTGCGGCTGCGCAAGGCCTCGCGCAAGCACCGTCAGCGGACCTTCGCACTCGCCACGCACGTCACCCGCGGCCTGACGAAGGCCGGAGGCGTCCTGCTGCCCGCCGCACCCGGCACCGAGGCCGAGTGGCTGAACGCGCTGGCGTCCGGCACCGGACTCGACGGGGACGGCGCGGCGGCCGCGGAAGCACTGCGCGGCGAAGGCGCAGTGATCGTCGTCGGCGAACGGCTGGCCGGAGTGCCGGGCGCCCTCACCGCGGCGGTACGGGCCGCCACCGCGACCGGCGCCGAGCTGGTGTGGATCCCGCGCCGGGCCGGGGAGCGCGGCGCCGTCGAGGCGGGTGCCATCCCCTCGCTGCTGCCCGGTGGCCGCCCCGCCACCGACCCGCGGGCCCGCGAGGAGACCGCGGCCGCCTGGGGCGTACGCGAACTGCCGCACCGCTACGGCCGCGACACCGGCCAGATCGTCGAGGCCGCGGCCAACGGCGAACTGGCCGCACTGGTCGTCGCCGGTGTCGAGGTGGCCGATCTGCCGCACCCCGCACGCGCGCGCGAGGCGTTCGACGCGGTCGGATTCCTCGTCTCGCTGGAGCTGCGGCCGACGGAGGTCACCTCGCGGGCCGATGTGGTCCTCCCCGTCGCGGCCGTCGCCGAGAAGCCCGGCACATTCCTCAACTGGGAAGGCAGGGCGCGGCTCTTCGAGGCGGCGCTGAAGCCCGACCAGATGACCCGCCCGCTGCCGCCGACGGACGCGCGGGTGCTGCACATGCTCGCCGATGCCCTCGACGTCCATCTGGCCCTGCCGGACCTCAGGTCCGTACGGCGGGAGATGGACGGGCTCGGGGCGTGGACCGGGGCGCGGGCGACCGAGCCCGTCGAGTCCCCGCGGCCGCTGCCCCGCCCCGGCGCGGGCGAGGCGGTCCTCGCGGGCCACCGGCTCCTGCTCGACCAGGGGCTCCTCCAGGAGGGCGACGAGGCGCTGGCCGGCACCCGGCACGTCGCGGTCGCCCGCCTCTCCGCCACCACGGCGGCCGAGACCGGCGTCAAGGACGGCGATGTACTCGCCGTCACCGGACCCGCCGGTTCCGTACAACTCCCGCTCCAGGTGACCGAGATGCCGGACCGGGTGGTCTGGCTCCCGCTCAACTCGACGGGCGGCGGCGTGCTCAGCGACACGGGTGTGGTGCCCGGCCGGCTCGTCCGCATCGGTCCGGCAGCCGTTGCCGGCCCGGGGGCCGCCGACAGCGACGACGTACCGGAGGTGCGCCCGTGAACCCGATCCTCCTCGCCGCCGAGGACCTCTCGCTGTTCGGGCGGGACCCCTGGTGGCTCGTCGTCATCAAGGCGGTCTTCTGCTTCGCCTTCCTGATGCTGACGGTGCTGTTCTCCATCGTGTGGGAGCGCAAGGTCGTCGCCTGGATGCAGCTGCGCATCGGCCCCAACCGGCACGGCCCCTGGGGTCTCCTCCAGTCCCTCGCGGACGGCGTCAAGCTGATGCTCAAGGAGGACCTGATCGTCAAACGCGCGGACAAGATCGTCTATGTCCTCGCACCGATCGTCGCCGCGATCCCCGCCTTCATGGCGATCGCCGTCATCCCCTTCGGCCCGGCCGGCAACGAGATCTCGATCTTCGGCCAGCGGACCACGATGCAGCTCACCGACCTGCCGATCGCGATGCTCTACATCCTCGCGGTCGCCTCGGTCGGCATCTACGGCATCGTGCTGGCGGGCTGGTCCTCCGGCTCGACGTACCCGCTGCTCGGCGGACTGCGCTCCTGCGCGCAGATGATCTCGTACGAGATCGCCATGGGCGCGGCCTTCGCCTCGGTCTTCCTCTACTCCGGATCGATGTCGACCTCGGCGATCGTCGAGGCGCAGGCGGACCGCTGGTACATCCTGCTGCTGCCGGTCTCGTTCCTGATCTACATCGTGACGATGGTCGGCGAGACGAATCGTGCCCCGTTCGACATGCCGGAGTCCGAGGGCGACCTGGTCGGCGGCTTCAACACGGAGTACTCGTCCATCAAGTTCGCCCTGTTCATGCTCGCCGAGTACGTCAACATGGTCACCGTCTCGGCGGTCTCGGTCACCCTCTTCCTCGGCGGCTGGCGCGCCCCGTATCCGGTCAGCACCTTCTGGGAGGGCGCGAACCACGGCTGGTGGCCGATGCTCTGGTTCGTCATCAAGGTCCAGCTGCTGCTGTTCTTCTTCATCTGGCTGCGCGGCACGCTGCCGCGCGTCCGCTACGACCAGCTGATGAAGCTCGGCTGGAAGGTCCTCATCCCGGTCTCGGTCGTCTGGCTGATGCTCGTCGCGACCGTCCGGGCGCTGCGCAACGAGGGCCAGGACTTCTCGCAGATCGTGCTGTACGTCGGCGGGGCGGTCATCGCCGTACTGCTGCTGTCGTTCGTCTTCGACCTCTTCCGCGGCAAGAAGGAAGCGGCCGGGGCGGAGAAGCAGCCGCCGGCCGCCGCGTTCGACCCGATGGCGGGCGGCTACCCCGTGCCGCCGCTGCCCGGACAGGAGCTGCCGCCGGTGCCGCGCAGGCGACCGCGCCGCGACCGCGAACTGATTGTCAGTGGTGGCGTGAATACTGACAGTGACGGTCCTCGTGACGGAAAGGAGGCTGACGGTGTCTGAGGAATCCGAGAGCTCGTTCCAGAACCCGGTCGCCGGCTTCGGCGTGACCTTCAAGGCCATGTTCAAGAAGCGGCTGACCGAGCAGTATCCGGAGCAGCAGAAGACGACGGCGCCGCGCTTCCACGGCCGGCACCAGCTCAACCGGCATCCGGACGGGCTGGAGAAGTGCGTGGGCTGCGAGTTGTGCGCCTGGGCCTGTCCCGCGGACGCCATCTACGTGGAGGGCGCGGACAACACCGACGAGGAGCGCTACTCGCCGGGCGAGCGGTACGGCCGCGTCTACCAGATCAACTACGCCCGCTGCATTCTGTGCGGGCTGTGCATCGAGGCCTGCCCCACTCGGGCGCTCACGATGACCAATGAGTTCGAACTGGCCGACAGCTCCCGCGAGAACCTGATCTACACGAAGGAGCAGCTCCTCGCGGGCCTCGAAGTCGGCATGGTCGACACCCCGCACGCGATCTACCCCGGTATGGACGAGCAGGACTACTACCGGGGCCGGGTCATCGAGGCCGCGCCGGGTACGGAGCGCCAGGTCGCCGTCTCCAAGGGCGAACCGGATCCATCGGCAGGCGCTCCGGGTGCGGCACAGGCCGAGGAGGTCGACGCATGAGCGCGCTGGCCGCGGCGGCTTCCACCGGTGAAGCCGTCCAGTTCTGGGTGCTCGGCCCCGTCGCCGTCATCGGCGCGCTGTGCACCATCCTGATGAAGAAGGCCGTGCACAGCGCGCTGTGCCTCGCCGCGACCATGATCATCCTGGCGGTCTTCTACCTCGCCAACGGGGCGTACTTCCTGGGCATCGTCCAGATCGTCGTCTACACCGGCGCGATCATGATGCTGTTCCTCTTCGTCGTCATGCTCGTCGGTGTGACGGCCGCGGACTCCCTCAAGGAGACGCTGAAGGGCCAGCGCTGGTGGGCAGCCGCCTGCGGGCTCGGCTTCGGCATCCTGCTCATCACCGGAATCGGGCACGCCGCGCTGGGCTCGGCGTCCTTCATCGGACTCGGCCAGGCCAACGCGGGGGGCAACGTCGAAGGCCTGGCGGCGCTGATCTTCACCAAGTACGTCTTCGCCTTCGAGCTCACCGGCGCGCTGCTCATCTCGGCGGTCGTCGGCGCGATGGTGCTCACCCACCGCGAGCGCACCGAGCGCGCCAAGACCCAGCGCGAGCAGGCCGAGCAGCGTGTCCGCGAGGGCAAGCACCTGCCGCCGCTGCCCGCGCCCGGTGTCTACGCCCGGCACAACGCGGTGGACATCGCCGGCCTCCTCCCGGACGGCACCGCGTCCCAGCTCAGCGTCAACAAGACGCTGCGTGACCGCGGCCAGATCCGCGATGTGTCCCGCGAGGCGCTGAACGATCTGAAGGCGCTCGAACAGCGCTCCGAGGAGCGGCTCGGCCGGGACCGGGACGAGCACGACAGGGACGGACAGCGGGACGGACAGGAGGTCACGCGGTGAATCCGGTCAACTACCTCTATCTCGCCGCTCTGTTGTTCACCATCGGCGCGGCCGGTGTGCTGATCAGGCGCAACGCCATCGTGGTGTTCATGTGCATCGAGCTGATGCTCAACGCCTGCAATCTCACGCTCGTCGCCTTCTCCCGGATGCACGGCAACCTCGACGGCCAGATCATCGCCTTCTTCACGATGGTCGTCGCCGCCGCGGAGGTCGTGGTCGGGCTCGCGATCATCGTGTCGCTGTTCCGTTCCCGCCACTCGGCCTCGGTCGACGACGCCAGCCTGATGAAGCTGTAAGGGGCGCTAGAACGACATGAACGCAGAGAACCTGATTGCGCTGCTGGTGGCGGCGCCCCTGCTCGGAGCGGTCCTGCTGCTGTGCGGCGGGCGTCGGCTCGACCGTGTCGGCCACTGGCTGGGCACAGTGCTCGCCGCCGTCTCCTTCGTCATCGGTGTCGTGCTCTTCGCCAACATGCTCGGCAGGCCCGGCGACGACCGGACCCTGACCCAGCATCTGTACAGCTGGATCCCGGTCGAGGGCTTCCAGGCCGATGTCGCCTTCCAGCTCGACCAGCTGTCGATGACCTTCGTCCTGCTGATCACCGGCGTCGGCTCGCTCATCCATCTGTACTCGGTGGGGTACATGGAGCACGACGAGCGCCGCCGCCGCTTCTTCGGCTATCTCAACCTCTTCCTCGCGGCGATGCTCCTGCTGGTCCTCGCCGACAACTATCTGCTGCTGTACGTCGGGTGGGAGGGCGTCGGCCTCGCTTCGTACCTGCTCATCGGCTTCTGGCAGCACAAGCCCAGCGCGGCGACGGCGGCCAAGAAGGCCTTCCTGGTCAACAGGGTCGGCGACATGGGCCTGTCGATCGCCATCATGCTGATGTTCACCACCTTCGGGACCTTCGCCTTCGGCCCGGTGCTGGCGTCGACGGGCGCTGTGACATCAGGCGCTGCCGCACCGGTCTCCGAGGGTGTGCTGACCGCCCTCGGGCTGCTCCTGCTGCTCGCCGCGTGCGGAAAGTCCGCCCAGGTGCCGCTGCAGTCCTGGCTCGGGGACGCGATGGAGGGCCCGACCCCGGTCTCGGCCCTCATCCACGCGGCGACGATGGTGACCGCCGGCGTCTATCTGATCACCCGCTCCGGGGCGATCTTCAACGCCGCACCGGAGGCGCAGCTCGCGGTCGTCACGGTCGGCGCGGTCACGCTCCTCTTCGGTGCGATCGTCGGTTGCGCGAAGGACGACATCAAGAAGGCGCTGGCCGGTTCGACGATGTCGCAGATCGGCTACATGATCCTGGCCGCGGGGCTCGGGCCGATCGGATACGCCTTCGCGATCATGCACCTGGTGACGCACGGCTTCTTCAAGGCCGGGCTCTTCCTCGGCGCCGGATCGGTCATGCACGGCATGAACGACGAGGTCGACATGAGGAAGTACGGCGCCTTGCGGAAGTACATGCCGATCACCTTCGTCACCTTCGGCCTCGGCTATCTCGCCATCATCGGCTTCCCCGGTCTGTCCGGCTTCTTCTCCAAGGACAAGATCATCGAGGCGGCCTTCGCCAAGGGTGGCACGGAGGGCTGGATCCTCGGCGGCGCGGCCCTGCTGGGCGCGGCGATCACCGCGTTCTACATGACGCGCGTGATGATCATGACGTTCTTCGGCGAGAAGCGCTGGCAGCCCGCCCCCGACCCGGACACGGCGCCGAGCGTCGAGCCCGGTCTCGAGGTGCACCCGGGTGACATGCCGCATCCGCACGAGTCGCCGAAGTCCATGACCATCCCGATGATCGTGCTCGCCTTCGGTTCGGTCTTCGCCGGTTTCCTGTTCTCGTGGAACGACGCGTTCGTGAACTGGCTGAAGCCGGTCACCAGCTTCGAGCACGGCCACCCGCCGATCAGCGCGGGCGCCATCACCGGCGCGACCGTCGCGGTGATGGTCCTCGGCGTCGCGCTCGCCTACCTCCAGTACGGGCGCCGTCCCGTGCCGGTCGTCGCACCGCGCGGCTCGCTGCTCACCCGGGCCGCCCGCCGCGACCTCCTCCAGGACGACTTCAACCACATCGTTCTGGTCCGCGGCGGCGAGCACCTCACCCGCTCCCTCGTGTACGTGGACCACACCCTGGTCGACGGGGTCGTCAACGGCACGGCGGCCTCGGTCGGCGGTCTCTCGGGCCGGCTCCGCAAGCTGCAGAACGGCTATGCCCGCACCTACGCGGTCTCGATGTTCGGAGGTACGGCGTTGCTGATCGCTGCGACCCTGCTGATGAGGGCGGTGTAACTGCCATGTCATTCCCGCTCCTTACAGCGACGGCGGCGCTCCCGGCGATCGGTGCGATCGCCACCGCCGCCGTGCCGGCCGGCCGGCGCGCCGCCGCCAAGTGGCTGGCGCTGATCGTCTCGCTCGCCACGCTCGTGCTGGCGGCGGTCGTCGCCGTACGGTTCCAGCCCGGCGGCGACCGCTATCAGCTCACCGAATCCCATGCCTGGATCAAGGACTTCGGGGTGCGGTACGAGCTGGGCGTGGACGGTATCGGGGTGGCGCTGATCGCGCTGACCGCGGTGCTGATCCCGTTCATCATCCTGGCCGGCTGGCACGACGCCGATCCCCTGGAAGTGTCGGACAGCGACTCCGTCGCGGGGCAGTCCAGGCGCTGGCGGCCGACGCAGGGCTTCTTCGCCCTGATCCTGTCCGTCGAGGCGATGGTGATCCTCTCCTTCGAGGCCACCGACGTCTTCCTCTTCTACATCCTCTTCGAAGCCATGCTCATCCCGATGTACTTCCTCATCGGCGGCTTCGGAGACCGCGCCCACGCGGGCACCGACGAGAACGCGGCGGCCCAGCGCTCGTACGCCGCAGTGAAGTTCCTGCTCTACAACCTGGTCGGCGGACTGATCATGCTGGCCGCGGTCATCGGCCTCTATGTCGTCGCCGGGAACTTCTCGCTCCAGGAGATCACCGAGGCCCGGGCGAACGGTTCGCTGGACATGGCGACCACCACCGAGCGGCTGCTGTTCATCGGCTTCTTCTTCGCCTTCGCGGTGAAGGCGCCCCTGTGGCCGCTGCACACCTGGCTGCCCAACGCCATGGGCGAGGCGACCGCTCCGGTCGCCGTGCTGATCACCGCCGTCGTCGACAAGGTCGGCACCTTCGCGATGCTCCGCTTCTGCCTCGGGCTCTTCCCGGAGGCCTCGGAGTGGGCGACGCCGGTGATCCTTGTCCTGGCGCTGATCAGCATCGTGTACGGCGCGCTGCTCGCGGTCGGTCAGCGGGACATCAAGCGCCTGATCGCCTATGCGTCGATCTCGCACTTCGGCTTCATCATCATGGGCATCTTCGCGATGACGAGCCAGGGGCAGTCCGGCGCCACGCTCTACATGGTCAACCACGGGATCTCGACGGCCGCCCTGATGCTGGTGGCCGGCTTCCTGATCTCGCGGCGCGGCTCGCGGCTCATCGCCGACTACGGCGGTGTGCAGAAGGTCGCGCCGGTCCTCGCGGGCACCTTCCTCATCGGCGGTCTGGCGACCCTGTCGCTGCCGGGACTCGCGCCGTTCGTCAGTGAGTTCCTGGTCCTGGTCGGCACGTTCGCGCGCTATCCGGTGGTCGGCGTCATCGCGACCTTCGGCATCGTGCTCGCCGCGCTCTACACCCTGGTCCTCTACCAGCGGACGATGACCGGCCCGGTGAAGGCGGAGGTGCGGACCCTGCCGGATCTGCGGCTGCGCGAGCTGGTGGTGGTCACCCCGCTGATCGTGTTGCTGATCTTCCTCGGCGTCTATCCCAAGCCGCTGACGGACATCGTCAACCCGGCCGTGGAGTACACCATGTCCGACGTACAGAAGAAGGACCCCCAGCCCGAGGTGGAGGCGGCCAAGTGAGCACGACAGCTGTCCACAGCCTGTGGACAACGGCGGCCCAACCGCTGGACAAGATCCCGGCGCCGCACATCGAGTACGCGCAGCTCGCTCCCACGCTGATCGTGATCGGAGCGGCGGTCGTGGGGGTGCTGGTCGAGGCCCTCGTCCCGCGCAAGAGCCGCTACTACACGCAGGTGTTCCTGTCCGTCGTCGCGCTGGCCGCCGCGTTCGCCGCGGTGGTCGGCCTCGCCGCCGGCGGATACGGCACGACCAAGGCCCATATCGCGGCGATGGGCGCCGTCGCCGTCGACGGGCCCGCGTTGTTCCTGCAGGGCACAATCCTGCTGGCCTCACTGGTCGCGGTCTTCACCTTCGCCGAGCGGCGGCTCGACCCCGAGGCGCACGGCAACCGCGTGGACTCGTTCGCCGCGCAGGCCGCGTCCGTGCCGGGAAGCGACAGCGAGAAGGCCGCCGTCAAGGCCGGGTTCACCACCACCGAGGTGTTCCCGCTGGCCCTCTTCGCCGTCTCCGGCATGCTCATCTTCCCGGCGGCCAACGATCTGCTGACGCTGTTCGTCGCCCTCGAGGTCTTCTCGCTGCCGCTCTACCTCCTCTGCGCCCTGGCCCGCCGCAAGCGGCTCATGTCGCAGGAGGCCGCGGTGAAGTACTTCCTGCTCGGCGCGTTCTCGTCGGCGTTCCTGCTCTTCGGCATCGCCCTGTTGTACGGGTACGCGGGCTCCGTCTCGTACGCGAAGATCGCCGACGTCGTCGACGGCACCATCCAGACCATCGACCCGGCGCTCGCCTCCACGATGGGCAACGACGCGCTGCTGCTCATCGGCGGCGCGATGATCCTGATGGGGCTGCTCTTCAAGGTCGGCGCGGTGCCGTTCCACATGTGGACCCCGGACGTCTACCAGGGTGCGCCGACCCCGATCACCGGCTTCATGGCGGCGGCCACCAAGGTCGCGGCGTTCGGCGCGCTGCTCCGGTTGCTGTACGTGGTGCTGCCGGGCATGAGCTGGGACTGGCGGCCGGTGATGTGGGCCATCGCGATCGTCACGATGCTGGGCGGTGCGATCGTCGCGATCACCCAGACCGACATCAAGCGCCTGCTGGCGTACTCGTCGATCGCGCACGCCGGGTTCATCCTCGCCGGTGTCATCGCGGTCACCCCCGAGGGCGTCTCGTCCGTCCTCTTCTACCTGGCCGCGTACTCCTTCGTGACGATCGGCGCGTTCGCGGTCGTCACGCTCGTGCGGGACGCGGGCGGTGAGGCCACGCATCTGTCGAAGTGGGCCGGGCTCGGGCGGCGTTCACCGCTGGTGGCCGCGGTCTTCGCGGTGTTCCTGCTGGCCTTCGCCGGTATCCCGCTGACGTCGGGCTTCTCCGGGAAGTTCGCCGTGTTCAGTGCGGCGGCACAGGGCGGCGCCGGGGTGCTGGTCGTCGTGGGTGTGATCTCGTCCGCGATCGCCGCGTTCTTCTACATCCGGGTCATCGTGCTGATGTTCTTCAGCGAGCCCAAGCCGGAGGGGCCGACGGTCGCCGTGCCGTCGCTGCTGACGACGACGACGATCGCGGTCGGTGTCGCCGTCACGCTGGTGCTCGGTGTCGCACCGCAGTACTTCCTGGATCTGGCGGGCCAGGCGAGCGTGTTCGTGCGGTAGCCCGCGAGCGTGATCATGGCGAAGGCCCGGCATCTCCCCAGGGGGACGCCGGGCCTTCGGCTTCGGAGCCGTGGGCGCGGGCAGGGCCGGGCAGGGCCGGGCCGTCGGAAAAGGACTACGCTCGATCACGGGGAGGGCTGGAGGGTCAAGGGAGAACATCATGATCGACCAGTACCAGTACCCCGAGTACACCACCCCCTCGCAGGCCGAGGGCGAGGACACCGAATCGACCGAGGAACAGCACCCCGACGTCTCCCGGACGACCCCGTCGCAGGCGGAGGGCGAGCGTACGGCGGACGACGAGAGCTGACCGGCCCTGCCGGACGAGAGTCCTGACCGGCCCCGCCGGGTGATCCCGCGCGGACCCGGACTCCGGGTTCTACGGGAACACGTCAAGCTCTTCGGGTCCTGGCCGGGCGGCTCGCGACGCGTACGCACGCACATCCGCGTCCGGGTCGTGCACCGCCGAGGGGCCCGGCACCCGGTCCACGAGCTGCTCGCCGCGGAGCAGGTCGAGGGCTTGGCGAACCGTGTTGCGGCTGGCGCCGTAGTCACGGCCGATGCTGCCCTCGTGGGGCAGCGCGCCGTCCGGGAAGCCTCCCGCGATGATCTGGTGGCGCAGCAGATCGGCGAGCTGCCGGGCCTGGTCGGCACGCAGCCGGCGACGCCGGGCGGCGACGGTGGTCGCTCCCTGTCCGGCGTGTTCTCGGATGCGTTCGGCGGGCATGCGTCGGACCATACCGACGCACGCCCGCCGATGGTGTTGCGGCAGTGTTGCGCCACTACCCGGGACCCGGGGAACGGCTCTGACCTGCGCTTACGCCTCGGACCGGGGAAAGAGCTGCCACCCGGGCAGGCACTAGGGCGCGTTCCGGAGGACAGGGCACGGCCGACCAGACGCCAGGGCCGGTCGGAGGCTACGAGTGGCTGTGAACAGCACTTTCACAACAGGCCCTGCTGCCCCTCCCGGCGCACTAGTCCGCGGCGGGCACGACCCGGCCCGTCACCTCGCCGAGGCCGACCTTGACACCGTCCGGGCCGGGGGCCCACGCGGTCATCGTGACCTCGTCGCCGTCCTCCAGGAAGCTCCGCTTCCCGTACGGCAGCTCCAGCGGGTCGCGCCCGTTCCAGGTGAGTTCGAGGAGGGAACCGCGCTGGTGGACATCGGGGCCGCTGACCGTGCCGGAGCCGAAGAGGTCTCCGGTACGGAGGGAGGCGCCGTTGACCGTCATATGGGTGAGCTGCTGGGCGGCCGTCCAGTACATGGTGGCGAACGGCGGCTCGGAGACGATCTGTCCGTTGATCGCGACGGAGATACGGAGGTCGAGGCCGCCGGGCTCCTCCTCGCCGGAGTCGTCGAGGTAGGGGAGCAGGTCGAAGTCCCGGGCGGGCGGGGCGACACGGGCGGCGTCGAGGGCCTCGAGCGGGGTGACCCAGGCGGAGACGGACGTGGCGAACGACTTGCCGAGGAACGGGCCGAGCGGGACGTACTCCCAGGCCTGGATGTCACGCGCGGACCAGTCGTTGAGGAGCTGCAGCCCGAAGACGTGGTCGCGGAAGGCGGTCAGCGGCACGGGCTGCCCGAGCCTGGAGGGGGTGCCGACGACGAAGCCGACCTCCGCCTCGATGTCGAGCTTGACGGACGGGCCGAAGACGGGGGCCGGATCGGCAGGGGTCTTGCGCTGGCCGGAGGGCCGGACGACGTCCGTCCCCGATACGACGACCGTGCCGGAGCGGCCGTGGTAACCGATCGGCAGATGCTTCCAGTTGGGGGTGAGGGCGTCCCCGTCCGGCCGGAAGATGTGGCCGACGTTGGTGGCGTGGTGCTCGCTGGCGTAGAAGTCGACGTAGTCGGCGACCTCGTACGGCAGATGCAGGGTGACCGAGCCGAGCGGGTGCAGCAGCGGCTCGATGTCCTGACGGTGGGCGGGCACGGTCACCCACGCGGTGAGCGCGCGGCGCACGTCCCGCCAGGCAGTGCGGCCCGCCGCGAGGAGCGGGCCCAGGCTCGGCTGCGCGAGCAGCGCGGCGTACGGCGAGCCGAGCGTGTGGGCCGCGGCTCCGGCGTCGAGTACGTGGTCACCGATCCGGACGCCGAGCCGCCGCCGGCCGGGCTCGTCCGCGGTGGTGAACACGCCGTACGGAAGATTGTGCGGGCCGAAGGGATCGCCCTCGGCCAGATCGAGCGGGCTCTGCTCGGGCATCGGTGCTTGCCTCGCTTTCCACGTGTGTGGGGGACACGTTACGTGGGGGCGGGGCGCCGGCGGCAGTGGCGCCTGCCCGGTCGGGGGCCCTGCCCCGAACCCCCGCTCCTCAAACGCCGGAGTGGCTGATTCTCAGCCCGTTGGGGGTCCCCCAGGCGAAGCTCCGGGTGACATCGAGGGCACAGCCGAAGGCCGTACGGGGGTCGGAGCCGCACGCGCTCCCCAGGGCCTGTCCGGTGGATCAGGCTGGATCAGCGATCCACCGGACGGCCCTTAGGCCGTGTTTTAGCACTAGCGCCGTCCGCCCGTAGGGCGGGGCTCGCGGCGTCTGGTGCGTGCAGTCGCAAGGCGGTGGGGGCACCTCCCAGCGGTAGCTGGGGGAGATCATCCTCGTACTGGACGTACTTGGATGACTCCGACAACGCAGCGTGGGGGCACCTCCCGTGCCCGAAGGGCTACGGGGGAGTGCGTGCCAGGCGTCGCGTGCCAGGCGGGAGTTCTCAAACACGGCCTAGCCCGCAACCCTCGGGATCCGTTTCTCCCAGGTGTGGTGGAACACCACCTCGTCCCCGTGCCGGCACACCACCTCGTCGGAGGTGACGAAATGGGCCGCGTCGCAGGTGATTTCGGAGCGGGTCTCGATCCGTACGTCCCACGCCAGTTCAGGGCGGTGGAGGCGGATCTTCCAGTCCGATCGGGTGCGTGCGGACAGCGGGTCCCGTTCCTCGATCGAGTACGTGTCCAGGGCCTCCTCGGTGTACTCGAGACCGTCGGGGTGGACGCGGGTGCCGACGTGGCCGGGGTCGGCCTCCAGGCGCCATTCGCCCTTGGCGACGTCGCGGACGATCAGCCGCCCGGGGCGGGGCGGGTCGAGGGTCACGGGGGTGACGACGCCGAGCGGCGCGGAGTGTTCCGGGGCCTCGAAGGCGATCGCGTCGGAGGTGGGGGTTCGGACGGGGAGTTCGACGGACGAGCCCGCCGGGTCGAGGGTGAAGCCCGCGGACCCGGCCCGGGGCCAGATCCAGGGCCAGTACGCGGAGGACACGGCGAGCCGGATGCGGTGGCCGGGCGGAAAGGCGTGGCCGATGCCGTTCAGCTCGAAGGTGACGTCCTCCGTGGCGCCCGGCGGCCAGGCGTCGGCGCGGTCGCGGCCGTGGCGGGCGGAGAGGTTGAGGACGCCACGGGTGACGAGGGTCGAGCTGCCGTCCGGGGCCACGTCGCAGAGGCGGGCGACGGCCTGGCCGAAGGGGACGTCCATGCGCAGCCGCAGCGTCACCCGGGGCCGTCCCAGGATTTCCGTCCGGTCGTCGACCGCGAACTCGAAGCTCGCCGACTTGGCGTCCTCGTCGCGCTGGTCGGGCGGCAGGTCGGCGTCGTTGCCGGAAGGGACGAAGCGCCCGGCGTCGAGTCCCGTGTGCTGGGGGGAGTCGACGGTCACCGGCGGCCCCCGGAAGGCGTACTCCACCGGGGTGATGTGCGCGGACGGCCACGCGTCGTCGGCGACCCAGCGGCCGGGCAGCTCGTCGTACGTCGTCGCGGGCGGATGGGACTCGCTGATCCAGGCGCGGAGCAGCGGCTCGGCCATGACGCTGGTGTCGCCCGCGCTGGTGTCGCCTGCGCCGGTGTCGCCCGCGCGGGTGTCGCCCGAGCCGTGGGCGCTGGCGGGATCGGCCTTCAGCCAGTGGTCCCACCAGCGCAGGGTCTCCTGGAGGAAGCCGATCGCCGGGCCCGGCGGCAGCCCCTGGTCCGGGTACTGGTGCGCCCAGGGCCCGATCAGCCCCCGTACCCGCGACGGGTCGAGGTGCTCGACGAGCCGCAGGACCGTGTCCCGGTACGGGTCGTGCCAGCCGCCCACCGCGAGCACCGCGGCCCGGATCGCGCCGTAGTCCTCGCAGACGCTGCCGTGCCTCCAGTGGTCGTCGCGGGTCTGGTGGTGCAGCCAGGTGTGGACGAAGGGCTGCACGGCTTCCAGCCGGTTCACCCACATCTCGCGCCAGCCTTCGCCCGCGAACAGCGGATCGGGCGGCCGGACGGTGAAGGCGAGGAGGGCCGCGGCCCAGGCCTGCATGTCCATGGCGACCACCGAGCCGCCCAGGTAGTGCACGTCGTTGTCGTAGCGGTCGTCGGTCGAGCAGACCGTGACGACGGCCTTCAGTGGCTCGGGGGCGAGCGCCGCGATCTGCAGGGCGTTGATCCCGCCCCAGGAGACCCCGAACATGCCGACGCGCCCGTTGCACCACGGCTGCGCGGCGAGCCATTCGACGACGGCGGCCCCGTCGGCCAGCTCGGTGGCGGAGTACTCGTCGCCGGGCAGGCCCTCGCTGTTGCCGTGGCCGCGCACGTCGACCCGTACGGAGGCGTAGCCGTGGCCCGCGTACCAAGGGTGGCGCTGCCGGTCCCAGGGCGCGGTCCAGTCGGTCAGCCGGTAAGGGAGGTATTCGAGGAGGGCCGGTACGGGCTCGTCCGTGACCGGCCGCCAGACGCGTGCGTAGAGCCTCGTCGAGTCGGCCATGGGGATACGGATGTCCTCGTGGCGGGTCTCGTACGGGAACTCGGTGCGGATCTTCATGGCGCGGACCTCGGTGGACGGTCGTCTTCGGCCCGGGGCTGCTCGCCGTTCGCTTCGAGTTCGGTCGCAGTTCCGGACGAATGTTGCAGTACTGGTCGTATCGGCTGATCAAGAACATACCGGGGGTGGCGGGAAGGCGCCCATGGTGATCGAAAGGCGACCGGATACGCTGACTTGAGTGATGGCAGCGACACATCGACAATCCGTGTGATCGTCAGCAGACAGGAGTACCTCTCGTGACCGTCGTGGGGCCGTTCGGGCTGAGCGTGCGGGACCAGGCTCTTGAGGCCGATGTCCAGACCGGATTGGCGGCTGTCGAGGCGGGGCTGCTCGATGCCACCAAGAGTGAGGTGCCCTTCATCACGGAGGCCGCGCAGCATCTCGTGCGTGCAGGGGGCAAGCGCTTCAGGCCGCTGCTGGTGATGCTCGCGGCACAGTTCGGTGACCCGTACGCGCCGGGTGTCGTGCCCTCGGCCGTCGTCGTCGAGCTGACGCATCTGGCGACGCTGTACCACGACGACGTGATGGACGAGGCCGATGTGCGCCGCGGGGTGGCCAGCGCCAATGCCCGCTGGGGCAACTCGGTGGCCGTCCTGACCGGCGACTTCCTCTTCGCCCGGGCCTCGCACATCCTGGCCGACCTGGGCCCCGAGGCCGTACGCATCCAGGCCGAGGCCTTCGAGCGGCTGGTCACCGGCCAGATCCTGGAGACCGCCGGCCCGCGCGACGGCCGTGACCCCGTCGAGCACTACCTCGATGTCATCGCGGGCAAGACCGGCTCGCTGATCGCCGTCTCCGGGCGCTTCGGAGCCATGATGTCGGGCGCCGACGAGGGCGTCACCGACATCCTCACCCAGTACGGGGAGCGGCTCGGCGTCGCCTTCCAGCTCGCCGACGACGTCCTCGACATCGCCTCCGACTCGCGCGAGTCCGGCAAGACCCCGGGCACCGATCTGCGCGAGGGCATCCCCACACTGCCGGTGCTCCGGCTGAGGGAGCAGGCCGCCGCGCACGGCCGGCCGGAGGACCTGGAGCTGGTCGAGCTGCTCGCCGGCGATCTGACGGACGACACCCGGCACGCTGAGGCGCTGGCCAGGCTGCGGGTCCACCCTGCTCTGGAGCAGGCGAGGCGGGACACCGTGCGGTACGCGGAGGAGGCGCGGGCCATGCTGGCGCCGCTGCCCGAGTGCTTTGCGAAGGCCGCGCTGGAGGAGCTCTGCGACGCGGTGGTGCACCGCGCCGGCTGAGCCGTGACGGGGCGTCCCCTACTGGTCGGGTGAGGCGAACGGGTCCTCGGGTCATACCGGAGCAGTACGCGGAGTTGATCCCGAGGGCTGACGCTTCTACCCGCCCGATTTGGTCAGATGGAGACAACCACTCCTCACCAGCTTGACCAATACGGGTGAGAATGGCGGCGCGGGGTGGACTCGTGCACTGGACGGACGACGCCGCCGATCACGGAGGTAGGGCACACCATGGCACCGAACGACAACGCACGGACCACCGAAGGGGCCGGGGACCTCGCCGTCGGCCGCCGCAAGGCGGCGCGGTACATCGTCCCGGTCGCGGTGGCGGGAGTTGCCGCGGCGACCATCGGGCTCGTCCCGGCGCTCGCCGCGGCCGGCGACCCCGATCTGCCGAAGATCACGGCACAGGAACTCATCGAGAAAATCGCCAAGTCGGATGTGCAGCAGCTGTCCGGCACCGTGAAGATCAGCACCGACCTGGGCATTCCGTCGCTGGGCGGGCTCGCGGGCGACATGGCGAGCAGCTTCGCACCCGAGGGTGGGAAGGGCGGCGAGGCCGGCTCGTCCGCGTCGCCCGACGCCAAGCTGATGGAGCTGGTGTCCGGCACGCACATGCTGCGGGTCGCGACCGACGGTCCGGACAAGCAGAAGCTGTCGATCCTCGACGACGCGGCGGAGTACAGCCTCATCCACAACGGGGCCGACGTCTGGGCGTACGACAGCAAGTCCAACGAGGTCTTCCACGGCAAGGACGACGGCAAGGGCGCGGACAGGGCCGACGGCACGGAGCACGAGGCTCCGGGTGAGCTGCCCAGCACACCGAAGGACCTCGCCGACGAGGCGCTGAAGGCCGTGGACGACACGACCTCGGTGACCGTCGACGGCACGGCCCGGATCGCCGGCCGCGACGCGTACCAGCTGCTCATCAAGCCCAAGCAGAGCGGCTCGACCATCGGTTCGATCAGGATCGCGGTCGACGCCGAGAAGGGCGTGCCGCTGAAGTTCACGCTGCTGCCGAGCAGCGGCGGCAAGGCGGTGGTCGACGCGGGCTTCACCAAGGTCGACTTCTCCAAGCCCGCCGCGTCGACGTTCGACTTCAGCCCGCCGAAGGGCGCGAAGGTCAAGGAGGCCCCCAAGGCTCCCGAGGGCCTCGAGGGCCTGGAGGGCATGGAGGACTTCAAGGGGCTGAACGTCATCGGCGAGGGCTGGACCACGATCGCCGAGCTCACCGCCCCCGGCGGCGAGAGCATCACCGCCCCCAGGTCCGGCGATGCCCCGCCGGAGGCCGAGAAGTTCCTGGACGCCCTCGGCGACCAGGTCAAGGGCGACTTCGGCACCGGCACGGTCTTCAAGACCCGCCTGGTCAACGCCCTGATGACGGACGACGGCAAGGTCTACGTCGGCGCGGTCACCCAGGACGCGCTGATCAAGGCGGCGAACGAGGCGAAGTAGCCGGCCCCTTCCGGCCGAGGCTGCGGCGGGGATTCCGCCGTGGCCTCGGCGGACCGGTTTCACCATGAGGGAACGCATGACCGAAGCCACTGTCATCGAGACGCGAGGGCTCACCAAGCGCTACCGGGGCGGGCATCTCGCCGTCGACCGGCTGGATCTCGCCGTGCCCGCCGGCAGCGTCTTCGGGTTCCTCGGGCCCAACGGCTCGGGCAAGACCACCACCATCCGGATGCTGATGGGGCTCATCGCGCCCACCTCCGGCACCGCCACCGTCCTCGGCGCCCCCATGCCCCGCGCCTCCCGCACGGTCCTGCCGAAGGTGGGCGCGCTGATCGAAGGGCCCGCGCTGTACGGGTACTTGAGCGGCCGGGACAACCTCGTACGGTTCGACTCGGCCGACCCGGCCGCCGACCCCCGTACCCGCCGGGCCAGGGTCGCCGCCGCGCTCGACCGGGTCGGGCTCGGCGCCGCAGCCTCGCGCAAGGCGAAGGCGTACTCGCTCGGCATGAAGCAGCGCCTCGGGCTGGCGGCCGCTCTGCTCCAGCCGCGCAGTCTGCTCGTGCTGGACGAGCCGACGAACGGCCTGGACCCGCAGGGCATGCGCGAGATCCGCGCGCTGATCAGGGAGCTCGCGACGGACGGCACCACCGTCTTCCTCTCCTCCCACCTCCTCGACGAGATCGAGCAGGTGTGCACACACGCCGCCGTCATGAACCGGGGCACCCTCATCGCCCAGGGCCGCGTCGCCGAACTCGCCGCGCAGACCCGGGGCCGCCTCTCCGTCACCACCCCCGACCCGGCCGACGCCGCCCGGGTGCTGAAGGAACTCGGGGTCACCGATCTCACCGTCACCGAGGACCGGGTGACCGGGGATCCGCCGGCCGGAGCCGAGCCGGCGGACATCAACGCGGCCCTGGTGCGCGCGGACGTCCGGGTACGGGCCTTCGGCCAGGAACGGGCGTCCCTGGAGGACGCGTTCGTGGCCATGACCGGGGAGGGCTTCGATGTCGCGGGCTGAAACGACGGCGCACGCCGGATCGGAGGGGACCTCGCAGGCCGGACCGGAGGGGTCGTCGGGGGCCGGAACGCCCGCACCCCGCCTCCTCTGGTCCCTCGGGCTCTTCCGCTCCGAGCTGGTCACGACCTTCCGCCGCTGGCGCACCGTCGCGCTGCTCGGCGTCCTCGCCGCCGTCCCCGTACTCATCGGTGTCGCCATCAGGATCGAGACGAGCGACCGCGGCCCGGTGGGCGACGGCAGCGGTCAGGGCCCGGCGTTCTTCACCCAGATCACCAACAACGGCCTGTTCCTCGTCTTCGCCGCGCTCGCCGCGACCCTCCCTGTCTTCCTGCCCATGGCGGTCGGCGTGGTCGCGGGCGACGCGATCGCCGGCGAGGCGAACAGCGGAACCCTGCGCTATCTGCTCGTCGCCCCGGCCGGGCGGACCCGGCTGCTGTTCGCCAAGTACGCGGCCACGCTGGCCTTCTGCCTGGCCGCCACGCTCGCCGTGGCCGCCTCGGCCCTCGCCGTGGGGGCGTTGCTCTTCCCGGTCGGCGAGGTCACCACCATCTCCGGGACCCGGATCTCCTTCGCGGACGGCCTGCTCCGCGCGCTGCTGATCGCACTGCTCGTCGCCGCGTCCCTGACGGGGCTCGCGGCGCTCGGACTGTTCGTCTCGACACTCACCGGCAGTGGAGTCGCGGCGATGGCGACGACCGTCGGGCTGGTGATCACGGTGCAGATCCTGGACACGATCCCGCAGCTCGACGTGGTCCACCCCTATCTGTTCCCGCACTACTGGCTGTCCTTCGCGGACGTCCTGCGCGAACCGATCCTCTGGGACGACGTACTGCGGAACCTGGGCCTGCAGGGTGTGTACGCGGCGGTGTTCGGCTCCGCGGCGTGGGCGCGGTTCTCGGCGAAGGACATCACGGCCTGAGGCGCCTCCCGGGGTGCCCCGATAAACGCAACTGCATGCGTATGCAGTTGTGCATACGCATGCAGTCTGTGGGGGGTGGGCCGGAGGGGGAGGCTCAGAAAGTGAGCCTCCAGCTGTCGATGTAGCCGGTGTCCAGGGCCGCCACGTCCTGCACCCTGAGCTTCCAGGCGCCGTTGGCGACCTCACTCGACGCGTTCACGGTGTACGTCGCGATGACGTTGTCCGCCGAGTCGCTTCCGCTGGAGTTCTTCAGCCGGTAGGCCGTGCCGTCGGGCGCCAGCAGATCGACGACCAGGTCGCCGCGCCAGGTGTGCTTGATGTCGACGCTCGCCTTGAGAGTCGCGGGCGCGTTCCCCGTACGGCCGGTCACGTTGACCGACGATGTCACCGCGGCACCGTTGTCCGGTATCGCGACATCAGTGGTGCTCTCGTAGACATCGCCGGGCGGGACGGTCGTCCCGGCGGACAGCGTCCATATGGCGTGCGCTATCGCGTCGCTGTTCCGGTCGAGCGCGGTGTCGTCGATGTTCGACGTCGAATCGCAGGACGAGTGGTAGCAGCGGTCGAAGGCCTGCCCGGCCGTGCCGCCCCACTTCTGGGCCTGCGCACTCGACTTCGTACGGCTGGCGCCGGTGAACAGGCCGCCCACCGGTATCCCGACGTTCTTGAACGAGGCGTGGTCCGAGCGGCCGTCGCCCTCGGTCTCGATCTCCGTCGGCACACCGAGCCGGGCGAAGTGGTCCTTGAGGGTCTGCTCGATCGTCGGGTCGTCGTCGTAGACGAAGTAGCCCGGGTTCGGCGACCCGATCATGTCGAAGTTGAGATAGCCGGAGATCTTCGAACGGTCCGCGGACGGAAGGTTGTTGACGTAGTACTTCGACCCGACGAGGCCCAGTTCCTCCGCGCCCCACCAGGCGAAACGGAGGTGCTTCGCCGGCTGCAGCTGGGCGCGGGAGACGGCGAGGGCGGTCTCCAGGACGCCTGCGGAACCCGAGCCGTTGTCGTTGATGCCCGGTCCGGAACTGACCGAGTCGAGATGGGCGCCGGCCATCAGCACCTGGTTCGCGTCACCGCCCGGCCAGTCGGCTATCAGGTTGTAGCCGGTGGCGCCGGAGGAGGTGAACTGCTGCAGGGTGGTGGTGAATCCGGCCGCGTCGAGCTTGGCCTTCACATAGTCGATCGAGGCCTTGTAGCCGGTCCGGCCGTGTGCGCGGTTGCCGCCGTTGGCGGTCGCGATCGACTGGAGCTGGGAGAGGTGGCCCTTGACGTTGGCCAGCGGGATGTCGGGCGCGGCGAGCGCCGCCGGGGAAGGGGCGGCGCTCGGTGCGGCGTTCGCTGCCGTGGCGGCCGGTACGGCCGCGGTGAGCAGCCCGGCGAGGGCGAGTGCCGCGGTTGCGGCAGTGCGTCTGTGCGCGGAGTGGGTCATGTGGGGGCTCCGGATTCCGTACGGGGACAGGACGGAACGTGCGAGACCCCCTGAGACGACGGAATCCCAGGAGGCTGGAGCTGTGCGGGTGCGGCGTGTGTGCTGAATGTTCAGCGAGATGTTGACTGACCGTCAAGGGCAGAAACCGGTCAGTCGGGTTCGATAGCCGGACATCGCGGAACGGTCAACGCCGCACGGCGTTTTGAGTACGCATCGTCTCCCCGGGCCCGGGCCCGGGCCCGGGCGCGGGCACGCTGGCTCCATGCCGGCGTGCGGTTGCATGGACCTCGGCCGGATCGCGTGGACCCTGGCCGAGCGGGGCGAGGTCGGGATCCTGCTCGGTCTCATGCGACTCGCCGATCCGGCCCGATCCACCGGACATGCCCTGCCAGGGGCCCTCCCGGCAAGCGTCGCCCTGTCGCGCCGCCCGGCACGCACTCCCCCGTAGCCCTTCGGGCACGGGAGGTGCCCCCACGCTGCGTTTCGGGATCGTCCAAGTACGCCCAAGTACGAGGACGACCTCCCCCAACCTCCGGCCGGGGGTACCCCCACCGCCTTGCATCTGCACGCACCGGACGCCGCGAAGCCCGCCCTCCGGGCGGACGGCGGCAGACAGGACTTACTCGTCTAGTGCACGCAGAACTCGTTGCCCTCGGGGTCCTGCATGACGCACCACTCGCCCCCGGGCTCCTTCACCTGGTGGAGCACCGTCGCGCCCAGTTGCTCCAGCCGGGCGATCTGCGCGTCGCGCAGCCCGGGGCCGGGGTGCAGGTCGAGATGGAGGCGGTTCTTGCCCGTCTTCGCCTCCGGCACCCGCTGGAACAGCAGCCGCCTGCCCAGGCCGGTGCCCGTGTCCTTGTCGTACGGATCGTCCGGATGCCGGACGGCGGCCAGATCCCGCCATGCGCGGCGGTCGTGCCAGTCGGTGGTCGCGGATTCCGGTGCGGCTCCCATGCCGAGCAGTCGCTCGATGAAGGCGCTGTTGTCCTCCGTCACGTAGCCGAGGGCCTCGGCCCAGAAGTCGGCCTGGGCGAGCGGGTCGGTCGCGTCGATCACGAGTTTCCAGTGCATCGTCATGGCAACCAGTTATAGTGGTTACATGAACAGCGGCGCAATGGACTCAACGGGACTCGTGCTCCACACCCCGGAGGGGCGGTCGTACCGCTTCGACCCGGGCGCGCTCTGCCTGGAGCTGCTGACCACCGGCGGCCCGGGCGCCCTTGCGCGCTACGAGGTGCTGGACGAACCGGAGGGCCTGGTGCGCTGGGCGGAGGCGAGCCGGCTCGCCCCGGGTCTGCCGCTCACTGTGACCGCCGCGGAGGCCGCCGCGGCGCGCGCTCTCCGCGACGCCCTGTGGGGACTGACGCGGGCCCGCGCCCACGGCCGGGCGGCCGGCCCGGCCGATGTGGCGGTGCTGAACGACGCGGCGGCCGCGCCCGCGCTGGTCGCCCGCCTCGCCCCGGACGCCACCCACGCGTGGGCTCCCGGCGCGACCGGCACCCAGCTCGTGTCGACCGTCGCGCGCGATGCCATCGACCTCTTCACCGGCCCGTACGCCGACCGGATCCGCGAATGCGGCGCCCACGACTGCGGCCTGCTCTTCGTGGACACCTCCCGGCCGGGACGCCGCCGCTGGTGCGCGATGGAACGCTGCGGCAACCGTCACAAGGTCCGGACCCACCGGGCCCGCCATACAGGCCATACAGCCCGCCATGCAGGCCATACAGAAGGAGACAAGTGATGCCCACGGGACTGACTCGGGACGCCGGCTGGCAGATCGGCGTGTCCAGAACGCTGCCTCTGCCGCCCTCCGCCGTCTGGGACTTCATCGCGAGCGACGAGGGCATTGCTCTCTGGCTCGGCGCGCGTGGCGGGCTGCCGCACGAGAAGGGTGCGCCCTACGAGACGGCGTCCGGCGTCACCGGTGAGATCCGCAGCTACCGGCCCGGCGACCGCATCCGGCTCACCCACGGCGGTACGACCGTCCAGGTCGCGGTCTCCCCCGCCGGCGACGGCACCCGCACGGTGCTCCGCTTCCACCAGGAACACCTCGCCGACGCAGCGGAACGCGAACAGCGGCGCGCGCACTGGCAGTCGGTGATGGCGTCCGTCACCACGGCGCTGGGCGAGGCCTGAACGACCCCTGCGCGTCTCGTGGGTGCCGGTGTGGGTCTGACCCTGGTGATCACCGGGAGGCAGTGATCACCGGGAACGAGCGAGAGCCGCGGTCAGGCGGCGGGTTCGGGGCTCTTCACGGCGCCCGGAACTCCGGTCGCCCGCGCCTCGGCCAGGCGGAGCGCCTCCGCCTTGTTGCGACGGGCGGTGTGCAGGGCGTCCCAGGTGAGGACGGTCAGGGCGAGCCAGACCAGGGAGAAGCCCGCCCAGCGCTCGGGAGGCATGGCCTCGTGGAAGTACACGACGCCCAGCAGGAACTGGAAGAGCGGCGCCAGGTACTGCAACAGTCCCAGCGTCGAGAGGGGCACCCGGATCGCCGCGGCGCCGAAGCAGACCAGCGGCACGGCGGTGACGATCCCGGTCGCCGCGAGCAGTGCCGCATGCCCGGCGCCGTGCGCACCGAAGTCGGCCGAGCCCTGCGAACCCAGCCACAGCAGATAGGCGAGCGCGGGCAGGAACTGCACCGCCGTCTCGGCCGCCAGCGATTCGAGGCCCCCGATGTTGGTCTTCTTCTTGATCAGCCCGTAGACCGCGAACGAGAACGCCAGGACCAGTGAGATCCACGGCGGCCGCCCGTACCCGACCGCCAGCACCAGCACCGCGGCGAAGCCGATGCCGACCGCCGCCCACTGCGCCGGCCGCAGCCGCTCCTTCAGCAGCAGCACGCCCATCGCGATGGTGACCAGCGGATTGATGAAGTAGCCGAGCGAGGCCTCCACCACCTGGCCGGCGTTGACGGCCCAGATGTAGAGACCCCAGTTGACGGTGATGACCGCCGCGGCGACCGAGATCAGGCCGAGCTTGCGCGGCTCGCGCAGCAACTCCCGTACCCAGCCCCAGCGGCGCAGCGCCAGCAGGGCGACGGCGACGACGGCCAGCGACCACACCATGCGGTGGGCGAGGATCTCGACGGCGCCGGCCGGCTTCAGCAACGGCCAGAAGAGCGGGACCAGGCCCCACATGCCGTAGGCGCCGATCCCGTAAAGCAGTCCTGCCCGCTGCTCGCTGTCCTTCACTGAGCCTCCCCTGTCCTGCCCTGCGCCGCGCTGTCCTCGTCGAAGGTAGCGCCGCGCAGGGCAGGCTGTCATGTCCGTATCGCGATACGGTCATGACGCTCCGATCAGCGGCGCGCGAGGGCCTCGGCGACCGTGTCGGCCAGCGGCGTCGTGGGCCGCCCGATGAGTCGCGCCAGGTCGCCGCTCGTACGGGCGAGCAGCCCGCGCTCGATGGCGTGGTCCACGTCGACGAGGATCGCGGCGAAGGCCTCCGGCACACCCGCGCCGGTCAGGATCTGCTGGTGCGCCTCGGCGGGCACGTTGTTGTACGCGATGTCCTCGCCGGACTGCCGGGCGACCTCGGCCGCGTACTCGGCGAGCGACCAGGCGGTGTCGCCGCTGAGCTCGTAGGCCCGGCCGAGGTGGCCCTCGCCGGTCAGTACGGCGGCCGCGGCGGCGGCGTAGTCGGCGCGGGCGGCGGAGGCGACCCGGCCCTCGCCCGCGTTGGCGACGACGGCGCCGTGCTCCAGCACCGGCGCCAGGTTGCCGGTGTAGTTCTCGGTGTACCAGCCGTTGCGCAGGAAGGTGTAGGGCAGGCCGGAGTCGAGGACGGCCTGCTCGGTGGCCTTGTGCTCGTCGGCGAGTGTGAAGTCGGCGTCGGGGCCGCCGAGGACGCCGGTGTACGCGAGCTGGGCGACGCCCGCCTCCTTCGCGGCCGCGATGACCGCCGTGTGCTGCGGCACCCGCCTGCCGACCTCGCTGCCGGAGATCAGCAGCACCCGGTCGCCGGCCCGGAACGCTCCGGCGAGCGTCTCCGGCGCGCTGTAGTCGGCGACCCGCACGGCGACGCCGCGCTCGGCCAGGTCGGCGGCCTTCTCCTTGTTCCGTACGACCGCGGCGATGGTTCCGGCGGGGACGCCGGTGGCGAGGAGGTGCTCGATGACAAGGCGGCCGAGCTGTCCGGTGGCTCCGGTGACGACGATGCTCATGGGGGGATTTCTCCGTTTCGTAGGGGCTCCGGCACCGACCCTACGGTGAGCGCTAACTCTGCGAAAGTACCCACTTTGAAGTAAGGTACTGGTGTGAGCGTAAGCAGGAAGCCCGATGTCAACGACACGATGTGCCCGTCCCGCATCGTCCTGGAGCACGTCACCAGCCGCTGGGGCGTCCTGATCCTCGCCGCCCTGCTGGAGCGTTCGTACCGCTTCAGCGAGCTGCGCCGAGCCGTCGGCGGCGTCAGCGAGAAGATGCTGGCCCAGACGCTGCAGACCCTGGAGCGCGACGGCTTCGTCCACCGCGACGCCAAGCCCGTCATCCCGCCGCGCGTGGACTACTCCCTCACCGCACTCGGCAAGGAGGCCGCCGACCAGGTGTGGGCGCTGGCGCGCTGGACCGAGCGGCGCGTCGAGGACGTGGAGCGGGCGCGCGCCGCATACGACGAGGCCCGGACCTCCTGAGAGGAGGTCCGGGCCTCGTGGTACCTCACGGCACCGTGCGGGACTGGCAGGTCAGCCGACGACGGTCCAGGTGTCGTTGCCGGTGAGCAGTGCGCTCAGGTCGCCCTTGCCGTTCTGTTCGATGGCGGCGTCGAGCTGGTCGGACATCTGGACGTCGTAGACCGGGCGGTCGGTGCTGCGGAACACACCGATGGGCGTGTGGCGCAGGGTGTCCGGGTCGGCGAGCCGGGACAGCGCGAACGCGGTGGTGGGGCTGGCGCTGTGGGTGTCATGGACGAGGATCTGCGACTCGTTCTCGGGGGTGACGGTGACGGCCTTGAGGTCGCCGGTGGCCGGGTCGCGGAGCACGCCCTTGGCGTTGTCGGTGCCGAAGCGGATCGGCTGCCCGTGCTCCAGCCGGATCACGGCCTCCTCGGCCTGCTGCTTGTCCTTGAGGGCATCGAAGGCGCCGTCGTTGAAGATGTTGCAGTTCTGGTAGATCTCCACCAGCGCCGTGCCCGGGTGGTCGGCCGCCGCGCGCAGCACCTCGGTGAGGTGCTTGCGGTCGGAGTCGATGGTGCGGGCGACGAAGGACGCCTCCGCGCCGATGGCCAGGGAGACCGGGTTGAAGGGGGCGTCGAGGGAGCCCATCGGCGTCGACTTCGTGATCTTGCCGACTTCGGACGTGGGGCTGTACTGGCCCTTGGTCAGTCCGTAGATCCGGTTGTTGAAGAGCAGGATCTTGAGGTTGACGTTGCGGCGCAGGGCGTGGATGAGGTGGTTGCCGCCGATGGACAGCGCGTCGCCGTCGCCCGTGACGACCCAGACGGACAGGTCGCGGCGGGAGGAGGCGAGTCCGGTCGCGATCGCCGGGGCGCGGCCGTGGATGGAGTGCATCCCGTAGGTGTTCATGTAGTACGGGAAGCGGGAGGAGCAGCCGATGCCGGAGACGAAGACGATGTTCTCCTTCGCCAGGCCGAGCTCGGGCATGAAGCCCTGCACGGCGGCGAGGATCGCGTAGTCACCGCAGCCGGGGCACCATCGGACCTCCTGGTCCGACTTGAAGTCCTTCATCGACTGCTTGGCCTCGGCCTTCGGAACCAGGGACAGCAAAGAGGACGCTGTCTCAGTCATTGATGGCCTCCTTGAGAGCCGTGGCGAGCTGCTCGGCCTTGAACGGCATGCCGTTGACCTGGTTGTAGGAGTGGGCGTCGACCAGATACTTCGCGCGGATCAGGGTGGCGAGCTGGCCGAGGTTCATCTCCGGCACCACTACCTTCTCGTAACGCTCCAGGACCTCTCCCAGATTCCGGGGGAAGGGGTTGAGATGGCGCAGATGGGCCTGCGCGATGGGGAGACCGGCGATCCGCAGCCGGCGGACGGCGGCGGTGATCGGCCCGTACGTGGATCCCCAGCCCAGGACCAGGGTCTTCGCGTCGTCGGGGTCGTCGACCGTCAGATCCGGCACCTCGATGCCGTCGATCTTGGCCTGGCGGGTGCGGACCATGAGGTCGTGGTTGGCCGGGTCGTAGGAGATGTTCCCGGTGCCGTCCTGCTTCTCGATGCCGCCGATGCGGTGTTCCAGGCCGGGGGTGCCGGGCACGGCCCAGGGCCGTGCCAGGGTGTGGGGGTCGCGCTTGTACGGCCAGAAGACCTCGGTGCCGTCGTCCAGGGTGTGGTTGGGTCCGGTCGCGAACTGGATGCGCAGATCGGGCAGTTCGTCGACATCGGGGATCCGCCACGGTTCCGAGCCGTTGGCCAGGTAGCCGTCGGACAGCAGGAACACCGGGGTGCGGTAGGTGAGCGCGATACGGGCTGCGTCCAGGGCCGCGTCGAAGCAGTCCGCCGGGGTCCTGGGGGCCACGACGGGGACCGGGGCCTCACCGTTGCGGCCGTACATGGCCTGCAGCAGATCGGCCTGCTCGGTCTTGGTCGGCAGTCCGGTGGAGGGACCGCCGCGCTGGATGTCCACGACCAGCAGCGGCAGCTCCAGGGAGACCGCCAGCCCGATCGTCTCGCTCTTGAGCGCGACGCCGGGGCCGGAGGTGGTGGTGACCGCGAGCGAGCCGCCGAACGCGGCGCCCAGCGCGGCGCCGATGCCGGCGATCTCGTCCTCCGCCTGGAAGGTGCGCACCCCGAAGTTCTTGTGCTTCGACAGTTCGTGAAGGATGTCGGAGGCCGGGGTGATCGGGTACGAGCCGAGGTAGAGGGGCAGGTCGGCCTGCTGGGACGCGGCGATCAGCCCGTAGGACAGCGCCAGGTTTCCGGAGATGTTGCGGTAGGTGCCCGGCGGGAAGGCGGCGGTCGCGGGGGCGACCTCGTAGGAGACGGCGAAGTCCTCGGTGGTCTCGCCGAAGTTCCAGCCGGCCCTGAAGGCGGCCACGTTCGCCTCGGCGATGGCGGGCTTCTTCGCGAACTTGGCCCGCAGGAACTTCTCGGTGCCTTCGGTGGGCCGGTGGTACATCCACGACAGCAGGCCGAGCGCGAACATGTTCTTCGAGCGTTCGGCTTCCTTGCGGGAGAGCCCGAGGTCCTTGAGCGCCTCGATCGTGAGGGTCGTCAGGGGTACGGGGTGGACGTTGTAGCCGTCGAGCGAGCCGTCCTCGAGCGGACTGGTGTCGTAGCCGACCTTGGCCATGGCGCGCTTGGCGAATTCGTCGGTGTTCACGATGATCTCGCCGCCGCGCGGGACATCGCCGATGTTGGCCTTGAGCGCGGCAGGATTCATCGCCACCAGCACGTTCGGCGCGTCGCCGGGGGTGAGGATGTCGTGGTCGGCGAAGTGCAGCTGGAAGCTGGAGACACCGGGCAGGGTGCCGGCGGGGGCGCGGATCTCGGCCGGGAAGTTCGGCAGCGTGGACAGGTCATTGCCGAAAGACGCCGTCTCCGACGTGAAACGGTCACCTGTCAGCTGCATACCGTCACCGGAATCACCCGCGAACCGAATGATCACCCGGTCGAGGTGGCGTACCTCTTTCGTGCCGGGAGGCTGCCGCGGCCCCCCGACGAGAGCCTCGCCGCCCTCGTCTGCCTCGTCTGCGTGCTCGGCTGGGCTACTGACCTGGCTGGTCACTGAACTGGACCTCCTTCGAGGCGGCTGGGCTGCGGCCGGCTCACCGGTCGCTCCAAGGTCAACCCTACGTCGGTAAGGGTCGCCTTCCCGGTACCGCTCATATACTGGACGTCAATTTGAGACGCCCCTGTGCCCTGGTATGCCATGTTCTGTTCGCCCCCCCCGGGTCCTTCTCTTGAAGACGCCCCCGCCTATCCTGTGGTTCTCACCGAAACTGACTCTGACACAGTGTCAGGCAACTATGAGTTGAGATAGGTCAGCACGGCCAGTACACGCCGGTGATCGCCGTCGCTCGGGGACAATCCGAGCTTCAGGAAGATGTTGCTGACGTGCTTCTCCACCGCGCCGTCGCTCACCACCAGCTGCTTCGCGATCGCCGAGTTCGTGCGGCCCTCCGCCATCAGACCCAGGACCTCCCGCTCGCGCGGCGTCAGCCCGGTCAGGACGTCCTGCTTACGGCTCCGCCCCAGCAGCTGCGCCACCACCTCCGGGTCCAGCGCGGTGCCGCCCCGGGCGACCCTGACGACGGCGTCCACGAATTCGCGCACCTCGGCGACGCGGTCCTTCAGCAGATAGCCCACGCCGCGGCTGCTCCCGGCGAGCAGCTCGGTGGCGTACTGCTCCTCCACGTACTGCGACAGCACGAGCACGCCGATCCCGGGGTGATCGCGGCGCAGCCGTACCGCCGCGCGTACGCCCTCGTCGGTGTGGGTGGGCGGCATCCGCACGTCGGCGACCACGACGTCGGGCAGTGACTGCTGCGCGGCGAGATCGTCGACGGTCTTGATCAGCGCGTCGGCGTCGCCGACGCCCGCGACCACGTCGTGCCCGCGATCGGTCAGCAGCCGGGTGAGGCCCTCCCGCAGCAACACGGAATCCTCGGCGATGACCACCCGCACCCTGTCCTCCACGACCTTGTATCCCCCTACGTCGATGCGCGCGTCGGAAGGGCGACGCGCCTGCGTGCTCCAGCATCGCAGCATTGCGGGGTGCGTGCGGTGAGGTTGGGGAGGGGGCCAGGGGTGTGCCGGGGCTGCCGTTCTGCGGGGTGCGGACCCCGCGGCCCCTCCCGCAGCCCCTGGTCCATAGGCGTCCGCACTCGGCAACCGGGCTCTGGCGCGGAGCCGATCCGATACCCGGGGTGTACCGGGATGTACCGGGGTGTACCCGGGTGGGGAGCCACGCCCCGCTCACCCCCGCCAGGGCAGCTCCGCCGTCACCGTCGTCGGCCCGCCCGCCGGTGAGTCGACCACGAGGATCCCGTCGACCGCGTCGAGCCGCTCGGTCAGCCCGGCCAGCCCGCTGCCGGCGGATACCTCCGCCCCGCCCCGCCCGTCGTCGGAGACCTGAAGCATCAGCCGGTCCTCCGTACGCCACACATCCACCGACGCCCGACCCGCCTGCGCATGCTTGCTCACGTTCTGGAGCAGTTCGGAGACCGTGAAGTACGCGATGCCCTCGATCGCCGGGGCCGGCCGCGCGGGCAGGTCGACCTCCACCCGGACCGGCACCGTGCAGCGGGAGGCCACGGCGGACAGCGCGGCGTCCAGGCCGCGGTCGGTGAGGACGGCCGGATGGATGCCGCGCGCCAGATCCCGGAGTTCCTGGAGCGCCGTCTTCACCTCTCCGTGCGCCTCCTCCACCATCCGTGCCGCCGCCCGCGGATCCTCGGCCAGCTTCTCCTTGGCCAGCCCCAGGTCCATGGCGAGGTTGACCAGCCGGGCCTGGGCGCCGTCGTGCAGATTGCGCTCGATGCGCCGCAGGTCCGCGGCCGCCGTGTCCACGACGACGCCGCGGTCCGACTCCAGCTCCACGACGCGGCCCTCCAGCCGGGAGGGCCCGAGCAGCCCCATCACGAGCAGCCGGTCCACCGTGGCCAGCCCGCGGATGATCCACGGCGTGATCAGGACGAGCAGCAGCCCGATCGTGCTGGTCAGGGCCAGCTCGAAGGGCGAGTCGAGGTAGAAGCTGTGCGTTCTGTCGTCGTAGAGCTGGAGCCCGTCGATGCCGGCGTACACCGGGAACACCCACTGCCACAGCGGGTACGTGAGACAGGCCCAGCCGTACGCCCAGAAGGTCAGCGAGACGCAGAACGCGAACACCGCCCACGGCATGTGCACCATCGCGTACAGCAGATGCCGCCAGGACACCCCGCTCTTCAGCATCGCGCCCATCCAGGACATCGGCCCGTGCCGCTCGGGCCGGACCGGTGCGGGGTCGGCGATGTCCAGCCCCAGCAGCCCTCGCGCCCGGCTCCGCTCCAGCGCGCCGAAGCCGCGGCACATGGCGAGGGCTCCGGCGAGGACCGGGATGCCGAGGAAGGTGACCACCAGGCCGGCACCGGTCGCCGTCAGCGTCACGGCGAGCGAGAAGAAGACGATGCTGAGCGGCAGGTTCAGCATGAGGTAGCCGAACTCTCGCCAGGTGCGGCCTTCGAACGGCGCGCGCAGTGCCGGGGGAAGGAAGTGGGCCCGGTGCTCCGGTTCGTATGCCGTGGCCATCGTCGTGGTCGTCCGTTCTGCTCGGCGGCGGGTGCTGGGTGCTGGGTGCTGGGTGCTGAGTGCTGAGTGCTGCGTACCGTGCCTTTGCTGTTCATCGCGGTACTCCCTCAAGACTGCTGACCGCGCCGCCGGCACACCATGAGGCCGGTATCCCTCTTGGCCCGGGGGTTTTCCCTACCTGGCCGGAGACGTGAGGCCGCCGACCCGTTATGGGGACGCCGCCCCTACCGGGTACCGGGACCGCTCTGCCGCCTACCTGGTACCGGGAGGCTCCCCGCCTCCTACCTGGTACCGGGACCGATCTGCCTCCTACCTGGTACCGGGACCGATCTGCCTCCTACCTGGTACCGGGACGGCTCTCTGCCTCCTACCTGGTACCGGGACGGCTCTCTGCCTCCTACCTGGTACCGGGACGGCTCTCTGCCTCCTACCTGGTACCGGGACGGCTCTCCGCCTCCTACCTGGTACCGGGACGGCTCTCCGCCTCCTACCTGGTACCGGGACGGCTCCCCGCCCTCGCCGCGGCGCCGCTGCCGGCCGGCATCCGGTCGCGCCACGGCAGCTCCGCCGTGACGACCGTGGGGCCGCCGCGCGGTGAGTCGACGACGAAGAGGCCGTCGACCGCGCCGAGCCGCTCCGCGAGCCCGGCCATGCCGGTGCCGCCGGAGGGCGAGGCGCCGCCGTTGCCGTCGTCCCGTACCTGGATCAGCAGGCGGTCGTCGCGCCGCCACACCTCGACGGACGCCGTGCGGGCACCGCTGTGCTTGCTCACGTTCTGGAGCAGTTCGGAGACCGTGAAGTACGCGATGCCCTCGATCGCCTCGGCCGGCCGGGCCGGCAGATCGACCGCGACCTGCACGGGCACCGTGCAGCGGGAGGCGACGGAGGAGAGCGCGGCGTCCAGGCCGCGGTCGGTGAGGACGGCCGGGTGGATGCCGCGTGCCAGGTCCCGCAGTTCCTGCAGGGCGAGCTTCACCTCGTCGTGCGCCTCGTCGACCATGGCCGCGACGGTTTCGTCGGCCTGGCCCTCCAGCAGCTTCTCCTTGGCCAGACCGAGCCCCATGGCGAGGTTGACCAGCCGGGCCTGGGCGCCGTCGTGCAGGTCGCGCTCGATGCGCCGCAGGTCCGCGGCCGCCGTGTCCACGACGACGCCGCGGTCCGACTCCAGTTCGGCGATCCGCCGCTCCAGTTCGTCGGAGGGCGACAGCAGCCCGCGGACCATCGCCCGGTCGGCGTTGGCCATGCCCCGCACGATGTACGGCAGCACCGGCCAGAGCACGAACAGCCCCACCAGTGTCACGGTGAAGGCCAGGACACCCCACGGCAGCCGGATGAACGCGTACAGCGCGGACCGCCAGGCCACGGGGTCCTTGAGCCCGGTCCACAGCGAGGAGAAGAAGCCGCCACCGCGGGGGCGCGGCAGCGGGCTCGGCTCGTCCACCCGTACGCCCAGCAGCTTGCGCGCCCGCGCCCGCTCCGACCTGCCGAGCAGCCGTGAACCGGCCAGCCCGCCCGCCAGCAGGGGCAGACCGACGACCGTCACCGACAGCCCTGCGCCGATCGCGACCATGGCCACCGTGTAGACGAACCCGGCAATCGCGATCGGCAGGTCGGAGAGGAGATGCGCGATCTCCTTCCAGGTGTGCCGGTCGTACGCGAAGCGGGCGGGCGGCGGACCGTCGTGGTCGTCCACGTGGTCGTCCACCTGGTCCAGGGGACCGTTCATGGGGTCGTTCACGGGGTCGTCCACGGCGTCCACGGGGACATCCATGAGGCCGTCGACGGGGTCGTCCATGGGGTCGTCCATGGTGCTGCTGGTCGGGGTCATACGGCACAGCCTGCCCGGTCGTATCCGCGCACGCCATGGGGTACATGGGTGGGGGCGGAGTGGGGATATCCCCACCGTGAGGCGGCTGCGGGGCGCCTGCCGGGCGCCTGATGCCGTCCGATGCGTGACACGGCTGCTTACCGTCTCTTTAACAGGGCCTAGACTCCCGTGCGTACAGATCGTCGAACGGACATCGTCGAACGGGCAGGGAGCGAGGGGCGGACGTGCGCAAACTCACCGAACCGACCGTACTCGCGGCCGACTACTTCCAGAGCTATTCGGTCGTCGGACTGCTCGCCCTGATCGGCGTGCTCTTCGTCGCGGTGGCCTTCGGCGCGGGACGGTTGCTGCGGCCGGTCGTACCGACGCAGGAGAAGATGCTGACGTACGAATGCGGAGTCGACCCGGTGGGGGAGGGCTGGGCCCACACCCAGGTCCGCTACTACGTCTACGCGTTCCTGTATGTGATCTTCGCCGTCGACTCGATCTTCCTGTTCCCATGGGCCACGGTGTTCGCCGCGGCCGGATACGGCGCGGCGACGCTCGTGGAGATGTTCATCTTCCTCGGCTTCCTGGCCGTGGGAATTCTCTACGCATGGAAGAAGGGCGTCCTCACATGGACGTGACCCCGCAGACCCCGGGCTCCGCCCAGGCTCCCGAGCCCGTGCTGCTTCCCGAACCGATGGGGGCACCGCCCGCCGAAGGCAGGGGGAGGCTGGGCGCCCTCGCCCGGCTCGCCCCCGAGCCGATGAAGGTGGTCCTGAACTGGGGCCGCCGCTACAGCCTGTGGGTCTTCAACTTCGGTCTTGCCTGTTGCGCGATCGAGTTCATCGCCGCGTCGATGGCCCGGCACGACTTCATCCGGCTCGGCGTGATCCCCTTCGCGCCCGGACCGCGTCAGGCCGACCTGATGGTCGTGTCGGGCACGGTGACCGACAAGATGGCGCCGGCGGTGAAGCGGCTCTACGAGCAGATGCCCGAGCCCAAGTACGTCATCTCCTTCGGTGCCTGCTCGAACTGCGGCGGCCCGTACTGGGACTCGTACTCGGTGACCAAGGGCGTCGACCAGATCATCCCCGTCGATGTGTACGTGCCGGGCTGCCCGCCGCGGCCCGAGGCACTGCTCCAGGGCATCCTCAAGCTGCAGGAGAAGATCGCGCGCGAGTCGCTGGGCGAGCGATACGGCTCGGCCCCGGGCCGTGCCTCGGTGGGCGAACTCCGCAGCGGCCTGGTCACCCCGCCTCCTGCCCCGTCCGAGCCGGGAGCCGCCTCATGAGCACGTTCGAGACGGACATCGCCGAGCGCTTCGGACCGGACGCCACCGCTGAGCAGGCGTACGACCTGCTGACGGTGGACGTCCCCACCGCCACCTGGACCGACGCACTGCGCACCGCCCGCGACGAGCTGGGCTGCACCTATTTCGACTGGCTGAGCGCCGTCGACGAGCCGGGCGTGGGCTTCCGCGTGTGCGCGCACGTCGTCGCACTCCAGGCCGCGCCGGCTGCCGCCGGTGGTTCGGCGTCCGGCCCGGACGCCGGGCCGGGTGGTCATGTGGTCCGCCGGCTGCTGCTGCGTACGACCGTTCCGCACGAGGCGCCGGTGCTCGCGTCCGCGGTGGAGGTCTACGCGGGCGCGGCCTGGCACGAGCGCGAGACGCACGAGATGTTCGGCGTGGACTTCACCGGTCACCCGCACCTCGTCCCGCTGCTCCTCCCGGAGGGCTTCGAGGGGCACCCGCTGCGCAAGGACTTCGTGCTGGCTGCCCGGGTCGCCAAGGCCTGGCCGGGTGCGAAGGAGCCGGGGGAGTCCGATCACGGCGGCCCCAAGCGGCGCCAGATGCTGCCGCCCGGTGTCCCCGACCCGAACGAGTGGGGCCCCCTCAAGGGCCAGCTCCCCCCGGCCCCCGCCCGCCCGGCCCGTACCCCACGTGCCGCAGGCGAACGCCCGGCGCGCCGCACCCCGGCCGGCGAGGCTCCGGCGCGCCGCGCGCGTACGGCGGCCGAGGGGTCCGCGAGCCAGACGCCGGAAGAGGCCGGAGCTCCGGCCGCGGCTCCCGCGCGCCGCTCCCGCAGCGTGTCGGAGGGTTCGGCGAGCCAGCGCCCGGCGGCCACCGAGCAGCCGGAGGCAGCGGCGACCCCGGGCACCCCGGCTGCGGCACCACCGCGCCGTTCCCGTAGTGCGGCCGACGGCTCGGTGAGCCAGGCCGCGCCGGCCGGCGAGGAAACGTCACCCCCGCCGCAGGCCCCGCGCACCCGCACCGCCGACGCGCCCTGGCACCACGCCCGCCCGGCCTTCGACGAACCCGGGACCAAGCCGGAGCCCGGCCCCGGTGCCGCCCCCGGGACGAAGCCGGAGCCCGGCCCTGGGACGCAAGCGGAGCCCGGCCCCGAGGCAGAGCCTGAGCCCGCGGCCGGTGCCGAGCCCGAAGCCGGTGCCGCATCCGAGGCCGGTGCCGAGCCCGAGGCCGCGGCGGACGGAGAGCCGCCGTCCCGCGCCGCGGCCGACACCCCACCGACCACCCCCCGGCCGGAGCCAGGGTCCGACGACGGACCTGGTGACGAGCCGAACGACGCCACAGGAGGCGACTCCGCGTGAACGACGCACTCGACGTCGCCCTGCGGCTGATCGTCGTCTTCGCCGTGTTCCTCGTCCTGCCCCTCGTCATCGGGCAGACCGAGCACAAGGTGATGGCCCATATGCAGGGCCGCCTCGGTCCCATGTACGCGGGCGGCTTCCACGGCTGGGCGCAGCTCGTCGCGGACGGCGTGAAGTTCGCGCAGAAGGAGGACGTGGTCCCGGCCAACGCCGACCGCCGCATCTTCCAGCTCGCCCCCGCCGTCGCCCTTCTCCCCTATCTCCTCGTGCTGGTCGCGATCCCGATCGGCCCGAGCGAGGGCGCGGTCGGCATCATCGTCGACGCGGGCATCTTCTTCGTGCTCGCCGTCATGGGTGTCGGCGTGCTCGGCTCGCTCATGGCGGGCTGGGCCTCGGCCAACAAGTTCTCCCTCCTCGGCGGTCTGCGTACTGCCGCTCAGCTGCTCGCGTACGAGCTGCCGATGCTGCTCACCGCCGCGTCGGTCGCGATGGCCGCCGGCACCGTCTCCATCCCCGGCATCCTGAACGCCTTCGAGTGGTGGTGGGTGCCCTGGCAGATCGTGGGCGCCTTCGTCTTCTTCGTCGCCGGGCTCGCCGAGCTGCAGCGCCCGCCGTTCGACATGCCGGTCGCCGACTCCGAGATCATCTTCGGTGCGTACACCGAGTACACGGGACTGCGATTCGCGCTGTTCCTGCTCGCTGAGTACGCAGGCATCGTCGTCCTCTGCGGTCTGACCACGGTCCTCTTCCTCGGCGGCTGGCACGGCCCGTTCGGCGCCGAGGGCCTCGGCTGGGTCTGGACCCTGCTCAAGACGAGTGTGCTCGCCTTCGTCGTGATCTGGCTGCGGGTGACCTATCCGAGGCTTCGCGAGGACCAGCTGCAGAGGCTCGCCTGGACGACGCTCGTCCCGCTCGCCCTCGCCCAGATCGCCCTCACCGGCGTCGTGAAGGTGGTGATGCAGTAATGCCGATTCCCGGATCCGGCCTGGCCAAGGGCCTGGCCGTCACCCTGCGGACGATGACGAAGCGCTCGCACACCGCGCAGTACCCGGACGTGCAGCCCGAACTCCCGCCCCGCACGCGCGGCGTGATCGGCCTGTTCGAGGAGAACTGCACGGTCTGCATGCTCTGCGCCCGTGAGTGCCCCGACTGGTGCATCTACATCGACTCCCACAAGGAGACGGTCCCGGCCGCCGTGCCCGGTGGCCGCGAGCGCAGCCGCAATGTCCTCGACCGTTTCGCGATCGACTTCTCGCTCTGCATGTACTGCGGTATCTGCATCGAGGTGTGTCCTTTCGACGCGCTGTTCTGGTCTCCGGAGTTCGAGTACGCGGAGACGGACATCCACGAACTCACCCATGAGCGGGACAAGCTCCGCGAGTGGATGTGGACGGTTCCGGCGCCGCCCGCGCTCGACCCCGCCGCCGAGGAGCCGAAGGAGATCGCGGCAGCCCGCAAGGCCGCCGAGAAGCTCGCGGCCGCGCAGGCCGATGCCGCGCAGGCCGACGCCGCGTCCGGCGCGTCCGGTGCCGCCGGATCCGGCGGGTCCGCCACGCCGCCCGCCGAGGGAGGACAGGCATGATGCTCGCCGCCGGCCTCACCGGCGAAGCCGGCAACGGCTTCCTGTCCCCGACCGGTGTCGAGATCGCGTTCGTGCTCGTCGGCATCGCCACCCTCGCCGCGGCCGTTGTCACGGTGACGACCAGGCAGCTGGTGCACGCAGCCCTCTGGCTGGTCGTGGCGCTGGGCGGTCTCGCCGTCGAGTACCTCCTGCTCACCGCCGAGTTCATCGCCTGGGTGCAGGTGCTGATCTATGTCGGTTCCGTCGTGGTCCTCCTGCTCTTCGGTCTGATGCTCACCAAGGCCCCCATCGGCCGCTCCCCGGACGCCGACTCGGGCAACCGCCCAGCCGCCCTCGTGGTGGCCGTTGCCGCCGCGACCGCCCTGGTGTGGGTGGTCGTCGACGCGTTCCGCACGACCTGGATCGATCTGGACGGGCCGGCGCAGGGCTCCACCCGGGTCTCCGGCGAGATGCTCTTCCGGTACTGGGTGCTGCCGTTCGAAGCCCTCTCCGTCCTGCTTCTGGCCGCACTGGTCGGCGCGATCGTCCTGTCCCGCAAGGGCTCCCAGGACCGAGAGGGGAAGAGCTGATGCATCTCGCCTATCCCGCCGTGCTCTCCGTCCTCCTCTTCTCCACCGGCCTGTACGGAGTGCTCGCGCGCCGCAACGCGATCCTGGTCCTGATGTCCGTCGAGCTGATGCTCAACGCGGTCAATCTCAACCTGGTCGCCTTCGACGTCTGGCTCCGCGACACGCTGCACACCGGCCAGGCGCTGACCCTGTTCACCATCGCCATCGCCGCCGCGGAGATCGGCATCGGCCTGGCGATCGTCCTGATGGTGTACCGCAATCGCGGGACCTCGGACATCGACAAGCTTCGCGACACCGCCGAGGGCTCCGAGGCCGCGGAAGCCCCCGCCCCGGCAGAGAAGGCTGAGGCCACCGCGTGACCACGACGACCCTCGCCGTTCTCGTCCCCCTCCTTCCGTTCCTCGGCGCCGCGGCCGGTCTGCTGCTCGGCCGCATCGCGCCTGGGTTCGTCCGTCCCCTGGCCGTTCTGCCGACGCTGGCCGCGACCGTACTCGCGGTCCTCGTCGCCGTACGCCAGGGCGGTGGCAAGCCCATCTTCGCCGCCACCCAGCTCACCCCCACGGGTTCGGTCCCCATCGACCTCGCCCTCTACCTCGACGGCTTCGCGGTCCTGGTCGCCGTCCTGGTCGGGGTCGTGGCCTCCTGCGTGCAGATCTACTCGACGGCCTATCTGCGCGACGACCCTCGCTACCCCTCGTACGCGGCTCTCGTCTCTCTCTTCACCTCCGCCATGCTGCTCGTCGTCTACTCCGGCGACCTGATGGTGCTGCTGGTCGGCTGGGAGATCATGGGCATCTGCTCGTACTTCCTGGTCGGCCACTACTGGGAGACGCCCGAGGCGCGTGCCGCCTCCCTGAAGGCCTTCCTGGTCACCAAGCTCGGTGACGTCCCCTTCCTGTTCGGCCTGTTCGCGCTCGCCGTGGACGCCGGAACGTTCCGCATCACCGGGATCCTCGGCGCGGTCTCGGTCGGGGCCATCGATCACCCCACCCTCGTGGCGCTGCTGCTCCTCGCGGGCGTGGCGGGCAAGTCCGCTCAGTTCCCGCTGCACACCTGGCTCCCCGACGCCATGGCCGGTCCCACCCCGGTCTCGGCGCTCATCCACGCCGCGACGATGGTCGCCGCCGGCATCTACTTCATCGCCCGGCTCCTTCCTGTCTTCACCGCCTCCGCGGCAGCCCTCGTCGTGCTCGCCGTGATGGCCGCCGTCACCATGGTCGGCTCGGCGCTCGCAGCCCTCGCCCAGGACGACATCAAACGTGTCCTCGCCTACTCGACCATCGGCCAGCTGGGCTATATGTCGGGCGCCCTGGCCGTCGGTGACCGCGGCGCCGCCGTCTTTCACCTCCTGTCGCACGGCGCGTTCAAGGCAGTGCTCTTCCTCGCCGCCGGCGTGATCATCCACGCCGCCGGCACCAACTCGCTGACCGCCATGTCCCGGATGGGCGGCCTGGCCAAGCGCATCCCCGACGCGTACTGGACGATGACGATCGCCCTGCTCGCGCTCGCCGCCATTCCTCCCTTCGCCGGCTTCTTCTCCAAGGAAGCCGTCCTCGTCGCCGCCGAGCACACCGCGCTCGGCGAGAGCGAAGCCGCCCCGGCCGTGGCCGGCTGGGCCGTCCTGGTCGCGGGCCTGCTCACCGCCCTTCTCACCGCGGCCTACGCCACCCGCCTGTGGCTTCTCGCCTTCCGGGGCCGCGGGGCGCAGGCCCCCGACCACGGCAGGCAGCCCCTCGCCATGAACGCGGTGCTCTGGGTGCTCGCCATCCCCTCCCTCGGCTTCGGCCTCACCGCGGCCTACGTCGACGACTGGTTCGACGGACGGACCCTGGCCCCGACGCTCACCACCGCCGTGCTCGGCACGGGCGTCGCCCTCGTCGGCGGACTGGTCACCTACGGCACCTGGCGGCACACAACGGCCCTGGCCGCCCGGGCTCGGGCCGGTGCGCCCGCCCCGGAGCAGCCCCCGATCGTCGCCCACCCCGATGCCGAGCCCGGCTTGGTCGAGGCGGAGGCCCTGCACATGCCGCACCCCACGGCCGACCCCACCGACCCGGGCCGGCTGCTGCTCGGTCCGTTGCACCGCCCGGCGGCCGCCGGCTTCCACCTCGACGCCGTCTACCGCGCCCTGTTCGTCCGCCCCGTCCTGGCCGGCGCCGAGCTGGTCCGCTTCCTCGACCGCGAGGTCGTCGACACGTACGTACGCGGCGCGGGCACCGGTACCAACTGGCTGGGCTGGCTCGTCCGCCGTGCCCAGACCGGCAACGTGCAGACCTACCTCAGCGCCCTGCTGGCCGGCTCCGTCGTCCTGGCGATCGCCGCCGTACTCGTCGCCGCCGGAGTGTGAGCCGTGATCGATATCAGCGAATCCGTGATGCAGTTCCTTCTCGCGTTCATGGTCGTCGGCCCGCTCATCGGCGCGGCGGCCGCTCTCCTGCCGGCCCCGCCCGGACTGAAGGGGAAGTCACCCGACCAGGCCGTGCTCCGCCACGGGGTGACCGTCACCGGCGTGATCCTCGCCGCCGCTGTCGCCCTCGCGCTCGGCTTCGACCACGACCAGCCGTCGAAGATGCAGGCCACGACGGACATCAGCTGGATCCCGGCGCTGGACGTGCGGATCCACCTCGGCACCGACGGCATTTCCCTCCCCCTTCTGGTCCTGACCGCGCTGTTGACCTTCCTCTGCGCGCTGTACAGCTACTTCAAGATGCCCGCGGGCCCGTCCCCGAAGGCCTTCGTCGCCCTGCTGCTCGTTCTCGAGTCCGGCACCCTCGCGACCTTCGCCGTCCTCGACCTGCTGCTCTTCTTCCTCGCCTTCGAGATGGTCCTCATCCCGATGTACTTCCTCATCGCCCGCTGGGGCGGCGAGGACCGCCGCCTCGCGGCCTGGAAGTTCATCCTCTTCACGCTGCTCGGTTCGGTCGTCATGCTGCTCGGCCTGCTCCTCGTCGGAGTCAAGGCCGGCACTTTCGACATGGTGGCACTCGCCACTGACAACGGCCGGGGTCTGAGCCTTTCGGTGCAGGTCATCGCCGTTCTTGCGATCGGGATCGGCCTCGCCGTGAAGACCCCGATGTGGCCGCTGCACAGCTGGCTCCCCGATGCCCACACGGCCGCTCCGACGGTCGGCTCGGTCCTCCTCGCCGGCGTGCTGCTGAAGATGGGCACGTACGGATTCGTCCGCATCATCCTGCCGATCACGCCGGACGGAATGCAGGTCTTCGCCCCGTACCTCGCGGCCTTCGCCGTCGTCGGCATCATCTACGGATCGCTCGCCTGCCTCGCCCTCGCCAAGCCCGGCGCCAAGGGCGACCTCAAGCGCCTGATCGCGTACTCCTCCGTCGGCCACATGGGCTTCGTGCTCCTCGGCATCGCGACCATGACCCCCACCGGCGTCAACGGCGCGCTCTTCGCCAACATCGCCCACGGCCTCATCACCGGTCTGCTCTTCTTCCTGGCCGGCGCGGTCAAGGACCGCTACGGCACGGCCGACCTCGACACCCTCGCCGGCGCGACCGGCGCCGCGCTCTACGGCCGCGCACCCCGCCTCGGCGGACTTCTCGCCTTCGCCGCCGTCGCCTCGCTCGGCCTGCCCGGCCTCGCCGGATTCTGGGGGGAGATGCTCGCCCTGTTCGGCGCCTTCGACCCCGCCGACGGCCTCAGCCGCCCCGCCTTCCTCACCTTCATGGTGATCGGCGGCCTCGGCACCCTGCTCACCGCGGCGTACCTCCTGGTCGTCGTCCGCCGCGTCTGCATGGGTGGCGAGCGGCCGGCCGGCGAGGTGAAGCTCGCCGATGTCCAGGGATACGAGTTCGCCGCCTGGACGCCGCTCGTCGCCCTCACCGTCCTCGCCGGACTCTGGCCCGCGGTCCTCCTCGGCCTCACCGACCCGGCCGTGCAGAAGCTCCTCGCAGGAGGAAAGGCATGACCTCCCTGGCCGTCGTCGCCCTGCCGGCGCAGTCCGCGCCTCTCGCCGCCCCTGTCATCCAGTCCGTCGACTGGCTCGCCATCGCCCCGCCCACCATCGCCGCGGTGGCCGCCCTGCTCATCCTGGTCGCCGACCTCTTCGTCCCCGAGCGGAGCAAGGCGTTCCTCGGCTATGCGGCCATCGCCGGCCTCGCCGCCGCGGTGCTCTCCCTCGCCCCGCTGCGCAAGGGCGACCGCTCCACGTTCTGCCTCACCACCGCGCCGGACACCTGCAGCTACACGGCCGACAACTTCACCCTGGTCATCCAGTTCCTGGTGCTCGGCGGCGCACTGCTCACCGCGCTGCTCTCGGTCACCGAGACCAAGGACCGGCTGCCCGCGGGCGAGTACTGGTTCCTACTGCTGTCCTCGGCCGCCGGAGCCGCCCTGCTGCCGGCCTCCCGGGACCTGGCCACCCTCGTCGTCGCCCTCGAAGTGGCCTCGCTGCCCGCGTTCGCCCTGGTGGGCCTGCGGCGCGGCGACCGGATGTCGAGCGAGTCGGCGCTCAAGTTCTTCCTCTCCTCGGTCACCGCCACCGCCGTGATGCTGCTCGGCGTCAGCTTCGTGTACGCGACCACCGGCACCCTGCACCTCACCCAGGTCGCCATGCGCCTGGACGATGTCCCGGGGCAGCTGGAGACCCTTGCCCAGGCGGGCGTCGCGCTCACTCTCGTGGGCTTCGCCTTCAAGACGGCCGCCGTTCCGTTCCACTTCTGGGTGCCCGACACCTATGTGGGCGCACCGCTGCCCGTCGCCGCGTACCTCTCCGTCGTCGGAAAGGCGGTCGGCTTCTCCGGGCTGATCCTGGTGACCGTCATCGCCTTCCCCGCGTACGCGGACGTGTGGGGGCCCGCCATGGCCGTACTCGCCGGTCTCACCATGACCGTCGGCAATGTCGCGGCCGTACGGCAGTCGGCCACGCGCGCGTGGAGCGCTGTGCGGCTGCTGGCCTGGTCCTCGGTGGCGCAGGCCGGCTACATCCTGGTGCCGATCGCGGCGGCCGCGTACTCCAGCGACGACCAGATCGGCTCCACCGTCGCGTACGCCCTGATGTACGCCGTCGTGAACCTCGGTGCCTTTGCCGTCGTCGCCCTGGTCGCCCGTACGAAGCCGCTGAACCGGATCGCCGACTACCGGGGGCTGTACGCCACCCGCCCGGTGACCGCCCTTCTGATGGGGTTCTTCCTGCTCTGCCTGGCCGGGCTCCCGCCGGGCATCATCGGGCTCTTCGCGAAGGTCACCGTCTTCTCCGCGGCTGTCGACGCGGGTCTCGGATGGCTCGCGGTCGTCATGGGCATCAACGTCGTGATCGCCCTCTACTACTACCTGCAGTGGACGGCCCTGCTCTTCCGCGCGCCGGAGGAGGCGCCCGGGGCGGCAGCGGAAGGCGCGGCGGAACGGCATCGGGCACCCGCTCTGGTCACGGCCACGATCGCGCTCACCGGGGCCGTCGGCATCGTGCTGTCCGGGTGGCCGCAGCTGGTGCTGCGCTTCGCGGCGGTCAGCCTGTTCTGACGGGCCCCGCAGGCTCCTGACCGGCCCCGGAACGCGCGGTTCGACAAGCAGTGCCCCTACGGGGCACCGTGTTCAGCGCATCTGGACACCATCAGGAACTCAGGAACTGACTCAGGAACTAAGGAGAGCCGGCCGTGCTGAGCGGGTTCAAGGACTTCATTCTCCGCGGAAACGTGATCACGATGGCGATCGGTCTCGCCGTCGGCTCCGCCTTCACCGCGGTCGTCACGGGATTCAGCAACGCGTTCATCACCCCGCTGATCGGGGTCGCCACACGCGGTGCCGGTGACTTCAGCAAGGCCACGTTCACGGTCCAGGGAGTGAAGTTCCCGTACGGCCTCTTCATCAGCGCCGCGATCGCCTTCGTGATCACGGCGGCGGTGCTCTACTTCTGTGTCGTCGTCCCGATGATGAAGGTGCAGAACCGCTTCACCAAGGAGGAGCCGGTCAGCATCAAGGCGGCGGTCCGTGACTGCCCCCGCTGCTTCACCGAGATCCCCGCGATCGCCAGCCGCTGCGCGCACTGCACCAGCGAGGTGGAGCCCATCCCGGCGGCGCTGGAGAAGGCCGGGCTGCTCCCGTCCCAGCGCTGATTCACCCGAACGGCCCACCGGCGACGACGCCCCCGCCCGGAGCGACGGGGGAACCCGCGGCTCCCGCCTGGCGTTGACCAGTACGGGAGGGTCCACTGGAGAGCGGACCACGACCAGCAAAGGGTTCCCCTGCCGCACCACTTGGAGGGCGTACCGTGCACCGCCGGCACAACGGGCTGAGGACCGCTGTTCTCCTCGGGGGACTGTCCGCCCTCATCATCGCCATCGGCAGTCTGTTCGGCCGTACAGGCGTGATCGTCGCCGTTCTCGTGGCGGTCGGGACGAATGCGTATGCGTACTGGAACAGCGACAAGCTGGCCCTGCGGGCCATGCGTGCGCGCCCCGTCAGCGAGTTCGAGGCCCCCGCCCTCTACCGGATGGTCCGGGACCTCTCCACGCAGGCCCGTCAGCCGATGCCCCGCCTGTACATCTCGCCGACCCAGGCGCCCAACGCCTTCGCCACTGGGCGCAATCCGCGCAACGCCGCGGTGTGCTGCACCGAGGGGATCCTGCGGATCCTCGACGAGCGCGAGCTGCGCGGTGTCATCGGCCATGAGCTGAGCCATGTCTACAACCGGGACATCCTCGTCGCGTCGGTCGCGGGTGCCCTTGCCTCGGTGATCATGTTTCTGGTCAATTTCGCCTGGCTGATCCCCATCGGCCGATCCGACGACGACGACGGCCCCGGCATCCTCGGCATGCTCCTGGTCGTGATCCTCGGCCCGCTGGCGGCCTCAGTGATCCAGCTCGCCATCAGCCGCTCGCGCGAGTACGAGGCCGACGCATCGGGCGCCCGGCTCACCGGCGACCCGCTCGCCCTCGCCAGCGCCCTGCGCAAACTCGAAGCGGGCACGAAACAGCTTCCGCTCCCGCCCGAGCCGAAGATCGAGACCGCGAGCCACATGATGATCGCGAACCCGTTCCGGCCGGGCCAGGGCCTCTCCAGGATGTTCTCGACGCACCCGCCGATGGCGGAGCGCATCTCCCGACTCGAAGAGATGGCAGGTCGCCGCCCATGAAGACAATCCTGAACGTCATATGGCTCGTCCTGTGCGGTTTCTGGATGTTCCTCGGCTACCTGCTGGCCGGTGTGCTGCTGTGCATCACGATCATCGGCATCCCCTTCGGCCTGGCGGCGTTCCGTATCGGCATCTACGCCCTCTGGCCGTTCGGCTACACGGTGGTGGACCGGCATGACGCGGGCGCCCCGTCCTGCGTCGGCAACGTGCTGTGGCTCGTCCTCGCGGGCTGGTGGCTGGCCCTGGGCCACATCTTCACGGGCATCGCCCTGTGCCTCACGATCATCGGCATCCCGCTGGGCATCGCGAACTTCAAGCTGATCCCGGTCTCGCTGCTGCCCCTGGGCAAGGAGATCGTCAGTACCGACCAGCCGTTCGCGACGCGCTACTAGTGCCCCTCCCGGCAAGCTTTGCCCTGTCGCGCCGCCCGGCACGCACCCTCGCTACGTTCACGACACTCCCTGGCCCTGTCCGGCCGATCAGGCCGATCAGGGGCCCGGCCCAACTGGCGGCGCCCCACCCCGCCCCCGGCCGCACTATCGGCTCCAGCGCGCTCGCACCGCGTACGCACCGGCCCCCACCGCCAGTACCGCCGCCCCCGACACCACCGAGGACAGCGGCAGGGCGAAGGCCAGCGCCAGGCACCCCGCGAGCCCGCACCCGGCCAGGACTCGCCACCTGGAACTGAGCGTCCAGGCAGAGGCGTTGGCAATTGCGTAGTACACGAGCACACCGAACGAAGAGAAGCCGATCGCACCCCGCACATCGGCCGTCGCCGCGACCACAGCCACCACCGCACCCACGGCCAGTTCCGCGTGGTGCGGCACCTGGAAGCGGGGGTGGACGGCGGCGAGCGTGCGTGGAAGGTGGCCGTCCCGGGCCATCGCCAGCGTGGTACGCGAGACACCGAGGATCAGCGCCAGCAGCGAGCCGAGCGCGGCCACCGCCGCGCCCACCCGCACCACCGGGGCGAGCCACTCCACCCCCGCCGCCCGAACGGCATCCGCCAGCGGGGCCGTCGCCTGCCCCAACTGTCCCGCCCCCAGCACGGAAAGGACCGCCACCGCGACACATACGTACACGGCGAGCGCGATACCGAGCGCCAGCGGAATCGCCCGCGGGATCGTCCGGGCCGGGTCCCGTACCTCCTCGCCGAGGGTGGCGATCCGCGCGTACCCGGCGAACGCGAAGAACAGCAGCCCGGCGGCCTGCAGGACGCCTCCCGCGCCGCCGCCCGAGCCGCCCGCCTGAAGCCGCCCGAGATCCGCCGACACCGATGTGAGGGAGGCGACGACCACCGCCGCCAGGACCGCGAGCACGACCGCCACGATCGCCCGGGTCAGCCACGCCGACTTCTGAACGCCCCCGTAGTTCACGGCAGTCAGCGCCACGACCGCGGCGACCGCCACCGCATGCGCCTGTGAGGGCCAGACATACGCACCGACGGTCAGCGCCATCGCCGCGCACGAGGCGGTCTTGCCGACGACGAACCCCCAGCCCGCCAGATAGCCCCAGAACGGGCCGAGCCTCTCCCGCCCGTACACATAGGTCCCGCCCGACGCGGGGTACCGGGCCGCGAGCCGTGCCGACGCCATCGCGTTGCAGTACGCCACCACCGCGGCCAGCCCCAGTCCCAGGAGCAGCAGCGGCCCGGAGCCGGCGGCCCCGGCCGCGGGCGTCAGCGCCACGAAGATCCCGGCTCCGACCATCGAGCCCAGCCCGATGACGACGGCGTCGAACACGCCCAGTGACCGTCGCAGCTCCTGTGCCATGTGCTGCACCCTACGGGCCTTCGCAACCGCGCCCCGTACGCAGGGCGTCTGAAGAGAACGACGCCGCACGAGGAATGTGCACGAAGAAAGGCTGGCACGGCATGGGCTTCATCAGCTGGATCGTCCTGGGTCTGCTCGCCGGGATCATCGCCAAGATCCTGCTGCCCGGGCGCGACCCGGGCGGACTGATCGGTACCACCGTCATCGGTATCGCGGGCGCCTTCATCGGCGGCTGGATATCGTCCCGCTTCCTCGACCGGCCGATCACCAAGGAGTTCTACGACGGTGCCACATGGGTGTCCGCCATCGGCGGTGCGCTTGTGCTGCTGATCGCGTACCGGATCCTGTTCGGCCACTCGCGTTCCCGGTAAGGGCCTGAGCTCACCCCTGGAGCCCGGTCTCCCGGAGGGTGATGTTCAGCCGGCCGGTCAGGCCCAGCGCCGGATCGGCCGTGCCCGGATACACCTTCGGAACCCCGTGGTACGCGAAGCGCGACGCGCCGCCGAAGACGAACAGGTCCCCGGATGCCAGCTCCACATCCGTGTAGGGCTGACCTCGGTTCTCGGTGTTGCCGAAGCGGAAGACGCAGGTGTCGCCGATGCTCAGCGACACCACGGGGGCATCGCACCGCTCGTCCTTGTCCTGGTGCATGCCCATCTTTGCGTCGCCGTCATAGAAGTTGATCAGCGCGGTGTCCGGCGTGTACGTGCCGGGCGTGCACGTGTCCGGTGCGCCCGCCTCGCCCGCCTCGACGGCACCGTGGGCCGTCACGTCCCGGTAGGCCTCGACCAGCGCCTCCCGCCCCAACTCCACCAGCCAGTCGGGGAATCCGGCGACCACCGCGCCGTTCACATCGTCCGCCGTGCGCGTGTACCGGTACGGCTGCCAGTGCCAGCCCACGCACACCGTCTGCACGGACATCACGCCGCCGCGCGGCAGCCGGGTGTGCCGGATCGGCACCGGCCCCCGCGCCCAGTCGCGGCACGCCCCGACCAGCTCCCGCTGCCGCCCGGCCGACAGCCACCCGGGCACGTGCACCGCCCCGGGCGCGATCACGGCCCGCTCCCTGGGGAAGAGCCCGGCGGTCACGACACCGGCGCGCCTTCCAGGCCGAGCAGCCGCTCCTTGCTCTCCAGCCCGCCCGCGTAGCCGCGCAGCGCGCCATCGGCACCGATCACCCGGTGGCACGGCCGTACGACCAGCAGCGGGTTGCGCCCGATCGCGGTCCCCACGGCCCGTACGCCGGCCCCCGCGGAGCCGACCCGCTCGGCGATCTCCCCGTACGTCACGGTCTCTCCGTACGGAATCTCCTCCAGCGCCCGCCAGACGCGTCGCTGGAAGTCCGTGCCGGAGCCCTGCGCGTACTCGATCGCGAAGTGCGTCAGCTCACCGGCGAAGTACTCCCGGAGCTGCCCGGCGATCTCCTCGAACGCCTCCGGGTCGTGCCGCCAGGTGTCCTGGACCTCGGCCGCGCCCTTCTGCCCGGGCAGCGACAGCGAGACGAGTGCGGTACCGCCCACGGCGGTCGCCGACTCCTCGCCGACGAGCAGCAGCTCACCCAGCGGACTGTCGACCATCGCGTACACCGTCATGGCTCCGTCCTCTCGTCGTACGGTCCTGCGGCTACGAGTCTGCGTCGGCAGCCCCGCTCCGGCTGGCGGTATTCGGACATCACGCCCGGAACGCGAGGCGGGGGCGGAGCGACCAGGCCGCCACCGCCCCCGAGCGCCCGGGAACCGCCGGCGTTCGATCAGCGGTAGTTCACGTACTTACCGGACGAGCCGCTGGCCTGCACGCGACCACCGAAAGGGGGTTTGACGTGCGGAAACTACTGACAGTGCCTGCCATCGTTTCGCAAGGTTATCCACGATCCTGTGCCCTCGATGTGCCCTCGATGTGCCCTCGCGCTCCCGCGGCCCTCCATGGTCCCCCATCCACACCTCTGTGGACACAGTGGCCCCGAACCGGTGACGCCATCACCAGCCCGGGGCCTTGATCCGGATCACCCTTACTGATCAAGGGAGCCCAGACCCATGCAGGACCGTACAACGGCCGCTGCGGGCAGTCCGCCCGCACTGAGCACCGACACCCGCACCCTCCTCACCCAGCTCGCCGACAAACTGAGCAGCTACCGGCCCAACGCCGAGATGCGCGAAGCAACCCGACTCGCGCAGGCCCTCGTGTTCGCTGAGCGGCTCCACGGCCCCACCGAGGCCGCGTACGCCGCCGAGCAGGCTCTACTCGCAGCCGCCCCGCCCGTCCGTCCGGGCCAGACCCGCGGCGAGTACGCAGCGCTCCTGCGGCTCGTCGCCGAGGGGGTGTCACAGTGACCACCGACCCGATGCGCGACCTCCTCGCGGCCGTCCTCGAAGCGCTCGACATCCCCCACCCCGCCACCAGCGGCGACCGCGAGGCGCGCGACAGTGTGCTGAACGACCGTGCCATGCACGCGGCGATCGCGCTCCGCAGCGTCCTCGACTACAAGCCCCTGATGAGCGTCGAGTGGACCACCGAGTACCTCCGCGAGCGGCTCGCCGAGCACCCGCCCACTGGATACCGCCACTACGGCGCCCCGCGCGCCGAGGCCAGCACATCTGCGGGCGGTGAGGGCCAGTGAGCACTCCACCGAAGGCCGGCAAGGCCCTTTCCGTCCGCGTCGACCAGGACCTGTCAGACGACCTCGCCGTCCTCATGAGCGCCGGTATGACGGCGTCCGACGCCGTACGCCTCGCGGTCGGGTTCCTCGCCCACGGCTACCGCTGGATGTGGTCCTCCGGGCTCTACCCGGAGGGTGTCACACCTCGGCGTATGACGATGCGTGTGGACCCGTATGACGGGCGTCAGACGGCCCCGGGCGGGCGTCCGACAGGCGACATCGCGGCAGGGTAGCTCGTGCCGCTCGCCGTGTTTGCTGCGGCGGCACGTAGGCGCACAACGGCCCCCGCTGCGCGGACACATAAACGCGCAGCGGGGGCCGAGCCGTGCCCCGACCGGCAACGGCGGGGGGACGCCGGCCGGGGCCGCCTGTAGCCCGTCCGCACCCGATCGGCGGCGGGCGCGGACGGGAGTTCAGCGGTCCACGCGGGGCGGGTCTGGGATGCCACTCTTCAGGTTTGCCAAGTGGTCCAGCAGCGCGTTGACGGAGTGGGCGAGCCGCTGGGCATGCGCGATGGCCGCAGGCAGGCCCATGCCTGGCGACGCATTCAGGCGCCGCCGCGCCTCGCTGATGCCTGCGAGCGCGCAGGCCCGGGGAACGTCATCGCTCGGCAGACGGTCCGCGCAGCGCAGCACCTCGGGGATGAGCAGCATGACGTGCCCGCGCAGCTGAAGGGTGACGTCGTGCACCTCGTCGTACGTGGGCAACTGCGCGTCCGGCCCGAGAAGGCGCCGCGCGACGGCGCGCATCGCCTCCGTGTCGACGGGCCGCGTCGTCTGCCCTCTGGTGCTGCTCATGCCGCCGCCGCGGGCGTGGGGGTGGTTGCGGATTTCTACGTTGCAGTCCGTGGCGAGCGAGCAGTTCCGGGCCCGGCGGGCCTCGCTGCGCTGCCGCCCCAGCGCTGTGCACACCCCACACCCGGCCGCGGGCTTGGGGTCCGCCCCCGGCAACGGGAGGTGAATCGGCGGGTCCATCGTCGTCTTCCGTACGGTGCTCACGTTCGGCTCCCCTCGGCTCTCCTGCTCACCCCCTGAGCCAACACCCGCACGGTGCCGACGGCCGGACCTCCCCGCGGACGTTCCGGGGGACTTTCCGACCCGACGCGGACTTTCGCCCCCGGCGCGCCCGCTACGGTCAGTACGAGCGGGTACACCGGGGTGCGAAGTGGACGAGACACCAACACCGTTCGCGCGCGAGTGCGCGGCACGGGGCTGGGATCATCCGGCCGCGTTCCTGCGTGCCTTCGAGTCGACGGCCGTGCTCGTCGGGGAAGAGGCGGCGGTTACGGACCGCCAGTTCCGGCGTTGGCGGCAGGCTGGTCCACCCCGGCCGCGCCCGCGTGCCTGGCGTGTACTGCATGCGATGTTCGGCGTAAGCCCCCTCGATCTGGGCTTTCCCGGTCCGGAGCCGAGTGCGACGGTGGAGGCGTCACCCAGCACCATGGAGGGGGTGAAGGTGGACCGCCGCGCGTTCGTCGCCGACTCCCTCGGCGCTGCCGCGAGTCTGGCCGTGGGCTCATCCGATGCAGTCGGCACCGCCCACATCCTTGAGCTACGCGAGGGCCTGCGTTCCCTCTACACCCTCGATGACGCCTACGGCGGCGGTGATGTCCGCTCACTCGCCGTACGACACCTGCGCCGCGTCCGCCGCGTCATCAACACCGGCAGCTACCCGGACACCATCGGCCGCCAACTCCAGTTGCTCGCCGGGGAGACGGCCGAGCAATGCGCATGGCTGTACTACGACGCCGACGACCAGGACACCGCGCGCCGCTACTGGGGCGAGGCGCTGACCACCGCGACGATGCTGCGGGACGAGGGCCTCGAAATCCTGGTGCTCGCCAGCCTCAGCATGCAGGCCAGCTACGAGGGCCGGCCGCGCGACGGCTACGACCTCGCCCGCGCTGCCCACCAGCGCGCCGTAAGCCTCGGCTCGCCCGTGCTGCTCTCGCTGATCGCCTCGCGCGAGGCGCGGGCGCTCACGTTGATGCGCGACCAAAGCAGCGCACGGAAGCGGCTCGCGGACTCGATGCGCATGGTCGACCGCGGGGATCGCGGGCGCCCGGCACCAGAGTGGGCGGCATTCCACGGGCACGCTGAGCTCGACTACGCTCAGGGCCTGCTCTATACCGAGGCGAGCCACCACACGGCCGCGGTGCCATTCCTGCGCGCGGCTCTCGCCCACCAGGACCGTACGTACGGCCGCAACCGGGCCCTGTACCGGCTCACGCTGGCTCGCGGCCTGGTGCAGGCCGGGGAGGTCGACGAGGGCGCGGCCGAGGCTGTCGGCAGCCTGGAGCACCTTGAAGAGGTCGAGTCCGGGCGCATCACGCGCCGCCTGGCCGAAGTACGCGACTTACTCACCTCGGTGGACGCGGCGAGCGCTCGCCAGGCGGGCGAGGAACTGACGGAGTACGCCCAGCAGAAGGGAGACGGCTGATGGCCGAGGTGACGTACGAGCGTTACGAGGGGCCGGATGCGGCCGGGCAGCTCGACGCGTTCCTCCCCACGTATGAGGAGGTGTACGTCGAGCCTCCGTACTGCGAGGGTCCGCGGGACGTCGCCGAGTTCATCGACCGCTACCAGCTCCAGACGCAGCGCCCTGGCTTCCGCCTGGTGCTCGCCCGTGACGGCGGCGAGGTGGTCGGGTTCACCTTCGGCTACCGCCTGCCCGAGGACACGGGGTGGTGGGACAACCTGCTGGAGCCGATGCCGGACGAGTTCACGCGCGAGAGTGGGGAGCGGACGTTCGTCATCATCGAGCTGGCTGTGCGCAAGCCTTGGCGCCGTCGGGGCATCGCAGCCGGGCTGCATGAGCAGCTTCTCGGCGGTCTGGCGGTGGAGCGAGTGACGCTGACGATGCGGCCGGAGCCTGAGGCGGCGCCTGCGCAATCGGCGTACGCGTCGTGGGGGTACCGGAAGGTAGGGCAGTCCCATCCGTGGGATGAGGCCCCGGTGTACGACTGCATGGTGTTGGACCTGCGCTGATACGCCAAGGACAGGGGGCGGGATGGCCAAGGACAGCAGTGACCTCGGCGCGCTCGGATGCATTGTGGCGATCTTCGCCGGATTGATGTTCTGGGCCTTCTCCGACGACGACACGCGCCCGAGAGAGGAGTACAGCCCGACATGGCTGCCAGAGCCAAGGGCGTCGCTCCTGAATTGGGAGTACCAGGGGGCGGAGTGCGCCGACGGCTGGCCCTCCCAGTCGATCGGCCGCCATGGGGCATGCAGTCACCATGGCGGTGTTGTTTCGGTATGGGTGGATGCTGAGGGTACGGAGGTCAGGTGTGCGATCGCTCCGCCGATGACGGCGGAGCAGCGGGACGCGTCGATCAAGCGACACGGGTACGTCGTCTGCTAACCCTGCACCCGGCCGCTCGCCGTGCGGAAGCCGGGCCTTACGAGCAGCGATTAGGCGAGGCGACCGGGCTGGGGGGTGGGCGTGCGCTGCACTGTGCGCGCGGAACGCATCCGACTGGCCCTGCCCCTGTGTCCGCTCGGCGTCGCGCAGGCGGATGAGCTGCGGCAGCTGCCGGACCTCCTCCGGAGCCCGTACGGGCCGGAACGCCTGCACCGCGAGCCGGTGATCCGGGCGCGTCGAGCGGCCCGTGATCGCCTCGCGCAGGCCCGCCACCTCGTCGAGATACCCGGCTGTCGTCAGATGCTCGCGCGCCCAATCCCGGATCGTGTGCAGCTCGGAGAAGTCGACGATCGCGGTGAGCGCACCGCGGCGGCCGGCGTCATCGTCGAACCGCTCGGCCTCCTGGAGCAGCCGTACGCGCCCGGCGCGGTCGGTGTCGGCGGCCTTGTCGTACGCGGCCCGGAAGGCAGCCATGAGGACTGCACGGTCTGCGGGGGAGGTGTCTGCGGGGATGCCGGGCCCGGTGGGCACCTGGGTCTCCAGCCATTCGAGACGCTCACGGCGGCGGGCCTGGAGCCGGTCCCACGCGCCCTGAAGGGCTTCCAGGTACGCGGTGTACGCGGCATCGACAGCCTCGGCCCTCGCGAGGTCGGAGAGGCGGTACGACGACCGGGCTTCCTGCGCTGCCGTGAGGGACTCGGTCTGCGCCTCGCGGGCGGCAGTGACGTCGGGGTCCTGGTCCTGCATGGGCATCGGCTCGGGGATCATCAGCAGTCCTTCCGTAGGCGGGCGAAGTGTTCGGCGTCGTCCGGGTGCCACAGGCCCCGCGCTGCGGGCGCGAGGCCTTCGGCGGCGGCCAGACGCCGGACGTGCCGCCCTGTCACTCCGAGGCGGCCGGATAGCTCCTTGGTGGTGACCAGACGACGTGTCGAGGGTGCGCTGATGTCCGTAGGTGTCCGTTCGGGATGTCCGTTCGCGGACAAGTGGTCGAGGGCGGCAGCGCGCAACGCGTCGATGGCGGCTGCGACTTCGGGCCGTACCTGTCCACCGTCTGCGCGGTGCCGGGCGAGCTGGGCCCGCAGGGCCAGCCACAGGGGGTGGCAGACCTCCGCGGGCAGGACCACCCCGCCAGCCGCGATAACGGCTGGCGGGCGTGTCGGAAGATCGCCAGTCCTAGATGATCAATTCCAAGGGATGCCTGCGGATGGTGTGGGGTGGGCGGCGGCCGAAGCTACCGCGAGACGGTCAGGCGGCGGGCTGCCGGCCCTGGTTGTCGAGGTGGCAGCGGGCGGTCAGGCGTCAGGGTCGACTTCGGGGTGCGTGAACCGCACGGGCTTGCCCAGCGACCGGGCGTAGGCGATTTCGGCTCGGGTGCTGTCTCCGATGTAGTCGCCGACTAAAGCGCCTGAGTTCGAGATTTCTGAGGCGCTGGTACCACGAACTTGGTCCCTGCCGCCCGGGATTCTCGGCCGTGTGCGGTTCGGTTCCGGCGGATTCGAGGTCGAATTCTTGGCGTCGGTCATGGGGCCGGAACGAGACGGTCAGTGAAGCTCGCAGCCGCGGAGCGTCACGGAGTCCACGTACGGCCTCGGGGAACATCGGTACAGCGGTTATCGGTGAGAACGATCTTGTTCAGGTGTGAGGGCGCTGCCCCTGTTCTCGTACTCGCGGCGGGCCTTGGGCTGGGCCGGGACCGCGGGAAGGTCCTGGCTGCCGTCGAGCGGCTGGCAGCGGGCGAGGAGCCCGGTGCACGGCGGGGACGGCGCTGACGTGCAGGGTGTAGCCCTGGCCGCGCCGTACGGTCGTCCCCTGGTCGAGCGCGGCACGCTCGGCGGGCTCCAGCTCGGTGGTGCTGAGGTAGTCGGCGACCTTGCCCGGCATGTCGAGGGCGACCGGCAGCTCCGGGGCGGGCGCCGGGAATCGGATCGCCATCAACGGGGTTGGTGGGGGATGAGCCGTTATTGGAGGGGTCATGCGAGCGATACAGGTGTACGAAGTGGGCGGTCCCGAGGTGCTGCAGGAGGCCGAGGTGGACCAGCCGCGGCCGGGTCCGGGCGAGGCGGTCGTGGAGGTCGCCGCATCCGGGGTCAACTTCCTCGACGTCTACCACCGCGAGGGCCGGTACAGCCTCCCGCTGCCCTTCACCCCGGGCGCTGAGGGCGCCGGCACGGTCGTCGAAGTCGGACCCGGCGTCGCTGACGTCGCAGTCGGGGACCGGGTCGGTTGGGTGGAGATTCCCGGCACGTATGCCGAGCGGGCCGTCGTGGACTCCTCCCGGCTGGTGCCGCTGCCCGACGATATCGGCTTCGAGACAGCCGCCGCCGTGCTCCTCCAAGGCATGACCGCGCACTATCTCGTCAAGGACGCCTACCCGGTTCAGGGGGGCGACACGGTGCTCGTGCATGCGGCTGCTGGTGGCATGGGGCTGCTTTTGACCCAGCTCGTCACCCATCTCGGCGGCAGGGTGATCGGCACGACGTCGACCACGGCGAAGGCCGAGCTGGCGAAGCGTGCCGGGGCCGCTGAGGTGATCCTTTCCTCCGCAGTCGACGATCTCGCAGCCGAGGTGAGGCGGCTCAACGGCGGTCAGGGACTGCCGGTTGTCTTCGACGGCGTCGGCGCGCACACCTTCGATGCGAGCCTCGCCAGCCTGCGAACCCGCGGCCATCTCGTGCTCTTCGGCGCGGCAAGTGGTGCCGTGCCGCCGTTTGATCCGATTCGGCTCGCCCACGGCGGTTCGCTGACCCTGATCCGGCCCAGCCTCGGGGACTTCATCGCCGATCGGTCCGAACTGCTCCGACGGGCCGCCGATGTGTTCGAGTGGGTACGCTCCAAGGCGCTTGAGGTCACCGTAACGGGCCGCTACGCATTGTCCGAGGCCGCCCAGGCCCACAGCGATCTGGAGGCTCGGCGTACCACCGGCAAGCTGCTCGTCATACCCGATGCGGCCGCTATGGGACGCCGCGAGGAGACGCAGAGCTGATCGCGGGTGACGAGGTCGGGATCTTGGAGACTGAGATGTCGAGGGCATGGCCGACCGTCATCGCCAAGATCCCCGACAGCGGTGCGCGACGGCCGCGAAGCGACGAAGCGGATCATTTTGCTAGACGGCCATGATCGTTCTCGCCGATAACCGCTGTACCGATGTTCCAAGCACCGCGACAACACACGACAGTTGAATCGCGTCCTCACCAGTAGGTAGCGCGGCATGGTCCGCGCTGGTCGGTCCCTCAACGCGATCGCCCCCAGGTACTGCCGGTAACGGGGGGCTGGCCCCACCCCCGATCAGCCGGACAGCCGGATGGCCGGGAGAACGCCGTGTCAGCGACCGTGGACTGTCCCGAGCAAGTCACCTACAGAGAAGGCAAGATCGTGCGCATTGTCACGGCCACCGCCGTCGCACTGGCCCTCGCCGGCGGAGCCGCGCCGGCCGCCACCGCCCAACAGCCGACCATCGATGGAATCTGGCGCATGGACGGCTACGGCACAGTGCTGTCCATCCGGAACGGAACTTTCCAGGAGTACCAGACCACCGCCGTCAGCTGTCTCAAGGGCGACTCCGCGCAGCGGACCGGCCCCAGCACCTACACCACGCCCGGCGGCGACGTCCTGACCGTGCGCGCCCGAGGAGACCGCGACTACGCGGTCATGCGCGAGGAAGGTTCCGTCGGCAGCCGGAACCTCCGGCGTATCCCGGCGCTCCCCGACGCCTGCGCGCGCCCGGCAGCCAAGGACCCCCGCACGACCTTCGACGTCTTCTGGCAGACCTTCGAGGAGAACTACCCCTTCTTCGCGTCCAAGGGCATCGACTGGCACAAGGTCCGCAATCAGTACCGCCCCAAGGTGCACGCCGGGACGACGAGGGATGAGCTCTACGCCGTCTTCAGCGAGATGGTCAAGCCGCTCTACGACGCCCACGTCGCCGTCCAGGATGGCGAGCGCGTCTTCTACCAGGTCCGCCCCGGCACCGTCCTGCCCACCGGAGAACTCGACACCACGGTCAAGAAGTTCATCGTGGCGCGCGACCTCAAGGACGCCGGGAACCTCCAGGACTTCGCCCAGGGGCGGATCACCTACGCCGACCTCCCCGGCGGGCAGGGCTATTTGCGGATCTCCGGCTTCGGCGGGTACGCGGGCGACGGTGCCTCCTACGCCGCCCAGCTGGCCGAGCTCGACAGGGCGCTGGACACGGTCCTCAGCCAGGAGCGCACCCAGCGCCTGAAGGGCCTGATCATCGACCAGCGGATCAATGGCGGCGGCTCCGACGCCCTGGGAATCCACATCGCCGAGCGCCTCACCGACACCCCCTACCTGGCCTACTCCAAGCGGTCCCGCAACGATCCTGCCGACCCTACCCGGCACACTCGCCCCCAGCCCGTGTACGTCACGCCCGCCCAGGGCCCCCGGTACACCGGGCCGGTCGCCGTGCTGACTGGCGGATCGACCGTCAGCGCGGGCGAGACCTTCACCCAGGCCCTCATGGACCGCCCCGGCAAGACGGTCCGGATCGGGCAGCCCACACAGGGCGTCTTCTCGGACGTCATGCTGCGCGAGCTCCCCAACGGCATGTCGGCCTGGCTGCCGAACGAGGAGTTCCTGACCCGGTCGGGCAGGACCTTCGACGGCACAGGCATTCCGCCGCACCTCACTGAGCCGGTCTTCACCAAGGAGGAGTTCGACAAGAAGAGGGACTCAGCCTTCGACAGGGCCCTGAACGTCCTGCGGAACTACGGCGGCACCACAAGCTGACGCAGTAGTGCTGCACCTGCTGCTGATGCGCCTGCACGATCCCGGGTTCGGACAGTTCGTGTCGGGATTCGCCGGGGATCCACATGCCGGTGGTGAAGCTCTTCCGGCCGCGCCGGGTGATGTGGATCAGGTCGCTACCGACTCCGGTCCGGGTGTGGGTGCACTTGAACTTGATCTGTGTCGTGACGGTCTCGATGTCGCCCTCGCGGGAGCTGTCCGCGGTGAGACGGGTCATCTCCCATACGTGGTCGACGTCCTGCGACTTGGCGGACGAGCCGCGGCTGCCGCGCTCGGAGTCCTTGCCCATGTGGTCGAGGCGGGTGCCGGCGATTCCGCGGGCCTTCAGCGGCGCGTGAACGCGCTGGTAGAACTGGAGCCAGGTGTCCGAGTCGTTCTCCTTGCCGCTGATGAAGCGGCTCACGGTGTCGAAGACCACGATGTCGGGGTGGACATCGTCAACGATGCTCATCAACTCGGCGACCGCGATCGGGGCCGCGTCGAGGCCGCCGCTGAACTTGGGGAACGTGCGGTAGTCGAAGCGCTCCATGAGCTCGCTGGCGGTTGCGCCGAAGCCCTGCATGCGGGTGACGATGTCTCGGAGGCCGTTCTCCCGGTCGAAGTAGAGGACGTATAGCGGGTCCCGTCGCTCGTCGCCGAGGAATGATCGGCCCGTGGCTGCTCTCCACAGCCAGTCGTGAACGAAGAGGGTTTTGCCGACCTTGCCGTCTCCGACGATGGCGACTTGCTGCCCGCGCTCCATGAATTTGCCGGGGAGCCACTCGATCTGTGAGAAGTCGGTGGCGAACGCTTGGTGCCAGTCGAGGCGGCGGAAGCGCTGGGCTGGCTCCTCGGCAGGCTCCTGCTGATCTTCTGTGGTGGCGGGTGTGAGCAGTGCCGAGAAGTCGTTGCGGTCGTCTGCCCGGGCCACGGGGGGCCAGGGGTGCCGGGGCATGGCCATGCCGGCGCGCAGCCCGGACCCGATCGTGGCGAGGGCGCGGCCCTCGGGGTGGTTTCCTGCGCGGGCTGCGGCGAGCAGGTGTTCGCGGGCCTCGGCTTCGCTGAGGGCGCCTGCGCCTACGAGGGTGCCTACGCTGAACGCTGCGGTGTTGATCGTGTTGTTCTGGTCGCCGTCGGGGGCGGTGGTGATTGCGTCGCACTCAGCCTGGATGGCCTTGCGGGTGTACCCGTCGTGGCGGTCCGCGGGGATGGCGATGTTCGTCGCGGGCGCGGCTGGCGAGGTCGGGCGGGCCTGGAGCGCTTCGAGGAGCCACTCCGGGGCGGCCACGGGGGGCTGCGCCGCGTCCTCCAGCGTGTAGGTGGCGCCAGTGGCGTGCACGGAGCCGGGGCCGATGACGTAGGCGTTTCCGGCGCGTACATCCCCGTCGAACTTGCCTTTCAGGGCGCCGAGTCCATTGCCGAGCCGGGCGTCAGCTGGCGCCCAGTAGTAGTCGTGGTGGCCCTTGGCGGTGAAGACTCGCATCGTCGGCGTGTGCGGGTGGCCGAGGGCGGCCGCGGTGTCCTCAATGGCTCCGAGCCGGTCGCTGTCGACGACGAGGAGCCTGGCCCCGTCCGTACGGGTGCAGGCGCCGACGGCTACGCCGACGTTGCGGGGCTGGCCACCGAAGAGGCGCGGCAGCTGCGTCTCGTCTGTGGTGTGGCTGCGGGTGAAGGGCACTGCGGGGTGCTTGCCGCGGTCCGTGCACGTCGCCGGGTCGTGGCCGCGCCCGACGCCTGCGCACTGCTCGGCGGCGGGGTGGTCCGCGGGGAAGACAGCGAACCCGTGACGTACGAGCCACCGCGCGCCGTCGAGGGGCGTCATGCTGGCCGTTCCGTCGTCGGGGTGGGTCACGTTCGGCGCTCCATCGGGCGTGCCGCCGCTCCCGCGCGAGGGAGGGGGCGGCGGCGGGGGAACGGTGGTCAGCATGTGCGGCGGCTGCCACTGGCGAAGGCATCTGCGAGGGCTGCGCCGAGCGCATCGACGGTCGAGGCGACCCCGTACGGGTCGGTGCCGACGACCTCGATCTCTCGGCACTCGCGGAAGGCGCCCGCGATCAGATGAGCCATTTCGGGGAGGCAGCGGCGTGCGTCGCCGATGTCCAGGCGCAGGCTCGTGCCGCGCGGGTAGGGCAGGATGCCGCCGTACTGCATCGTCGGGTGCGGTGCCCATACGCCGCCGTGCTCGACGGGGAGGCGGAGCACGGTGATGCCGCGGATGTTCGGGCCGGGCCTCGTGTAGACGAGGCGGGTGCCGGTCATGCGCGGGCCCCAGCGGGATCGATAGCGGCGAGGAACTGACGCGCGACGCCGATCGGGTCACCGGTGCGACGGAGCTCGGCGAGCAGCCCATCGAGGAACCGCACGAGGGGGCTGCCCTCGGGCGCGGTCCGGCGCTGCTCGTAGATGTCGCCGACCCAGGCGACGATGCGGCTGGCGAGGTCGTCGACGACATCAGACCGTACGGTGGCCTGCGAGGCGGCGACACTGATCACGTGGCCCTCAGTGCAGTCGTCGCAGGTCCAGTAGATGGCGCCGGTCTGGGCCGTCTGCTTGGTGCCGGCGGGCTGCTTGCAGTAGAAGCAGACTCCGTCGAGGGCGGTCGGCCTGGCGGCTTCGGCGACGATGAACGGTTCGTGACCGTGGGTCTCGGTGGGTGCGATGTCCTGTGCCATCATTGGGATGTCCGTTTCTTTCGTTGAAGCCCTGGGCGCTCTGGCCGAGCGATGAGCCCGGGGCTTCGGCGTTGCTGGGATCGGATAGGCCCTCAGTGAGGCGTTGGCGCGCCATGCTGGGCGAGGCCCCGCCGTTCGCGGTGGCCCTCGGGAGGCAGCTGCGACGAACGCGGGAGGAGGCGCAGCGAACAGCCGAGGATGTTGCGCAGACTGCTCGCCAACTCGGTCTGGCTTGGCATCGTCCGACCGTGGGGCAGATCGAACTCGGCAAGCGAGGTCTGACGGCTGCTGAGTTCCTGCTTCTGCCTCTGGTCTACGGTCTTCCGCTGCGGGACCTGTTGCCGCCCGCCGACGGCGCCGTCTGGCTGACCGAGGAAACCGCGGTCTATGGAGCCGAGCTTCGTCGAGTGCTGGACGTCGGATACGCCCCTGGCAAGTCCGGTCGCCTAGGGCCGGGCAGCTGGCATCGCCGGAACCGCATCTCCAAGGAGGATGTGCTGGAGTTTGCGCACCGTCTGGCAGCTAAGGCGAGCGCATGGCCTCATGGGGCTCAGATCAAGCACATGGAGCAGCCCGACGAGGCGGAGACCAAGGCTGCGAAGAAGCTGAATACCACCCCGCAGTACGTCGCCTACACAGCTCGCGAGCTGTGGGGGCACGGCCTAGTGGCGGAACGCGAGGCTCGGCTCACCGAACGTTCAGACCTTCCCGACTCGCCTCGGGCCCTGCAAGCCGCACGAGGCCACATCACCCGCACCCTGATCGAGGAGATGGAGCCGACCATCAGGGCGCACGAAGGCAACCGCGGACAGCCAGAAGAGATCGACTGGGAAGAGTTCTCAGAGGGGACGGGGAAGGCCGATGGCTGAGGTCTACGACCGCTGGCACCTCTCTCGGCCACCGGACGGCGCGGAGTCGTGTGCGGAGCACAGCACCAGGACCCGCGCGCTCGTGGCCAGCAAGGATCACGGCAAGGGGAAGCGCTGGCAGGTCCGTTGGCGCGACGCGGCAGGGGAGCAGAAGAAGGAGAACTTCGCCAAGCGCAGCCAGGCTGACACCCGCGCGGCGACGATCGAGGCCGACCTCGCCCGCGGCCTGTACGTCGATCCGGCGGCCGGTAAGGAGAGCTTCCGTTCGATCGGCGAGCGCTGGCGCACCACGGCCGTGCACCGGGACGGCACCGCATCCCGCGTGGAGCGTGCCCTCCGCATCCACATCTATCCGACGTTCGGCGACCGCCCGATGGTCAGCATCCGCCCCAGCGAGATCCAGGCATGGATCAAGGACAGGTCACAGCACCTCGCCCCGTCCACGCTGCGGGTCACCTACGCGTACCTGGTCACCATCTTTGGCACCGCCGTGCGCGACCGAATCATTGCCATCAACCCGTGCGCCGGCATCAAGACGCCAGACGTCCGCAAGGCAGAGATCATTCCCCTCCATGCCGATGCGGTCCGGGCCCTCGTCGACGCGGCGCCCGCCAGGTACAGGGCGCTGACGCTCCTTGCTGCCGCTTCGGGTCTGCGTCAGGGGGAGCTGTTCGGCCTGGAGGTCGCTGCATCGACTTCCTGCGTAGGGAGGTGACGGTGCGACAGCAGCTCATCGGCCCCGAGGCTGGTGAGCCGTACATCGGCGAGCCGAAGACGCACGAGAGCTACCGGACTGTCCCGCTCGTCACCTCTGCCGTGGACGCCCTCGCCGCCCACCTCCAGCGGTTCCCCGCGGCCATGGTGGACATCGAGGACCGGACGGACCCGCGCAAGCCGAAGCGGCGCAAGGCACAGCTGCTGTTCACCAGTGAGCGGCAGGAGTCGCTCCGGCGCGGCAACTGGGCCCACGTCTGGGAGCGCATGGAGACGAACGCCAACAAGCTCCTCACCGCAGCCCACGGCAAGGCGCGCGAGCAGTGGGAGCGCCTCGGCTGGCCGGAGGGCAGAGAGCCCGTACTCGTACGTGTGCCGCAGGGTGCGAGCATGCACGATCTGCGGCACTTCTACGCCTCGGCGCTGATCAAGCACCGGGAGAGCGTGAAGACGGTGCAGCGCCGGTTGGGGCACTCGAAGCCGTCGATCACGCTCGACATCTACACGCACTTGTGGCCGGACGACGAGGACACAACGCGGGCCGCGGTGGAGGCGGTCCTCGGCGATGTGCCCGCGTTGTGCCCTCCCGTCAAGATCACTTCAAGTTAGTGCAGGTCACGGCGGTGTATCACCGGTAGTTCACGAACTGCAGCGCGAAGTCGAAGTCCTTGCCCTTCAGCAGCGCGATCACGGTCTGCAGGTCGTCCCTGCTCTTCGAGCTGACCCGCAGCTCGTCGCCCTGCACCTGCGCCTTGATGCCCTTCGGGCCCTCGTCGCGGATGACCTTGGCGACCTTCTTGGCGTTCTCCTGGGAGATGCCCTCCTCGATCGACGCGAAGATCTTGTACTCCTTGCCGGAGAGCTGCGGCTCGCCCGCGTCCAGCGACTTCAGCGAGATACCGCGCTTGATCAGCTTGGACTGGAAGATGTCGAGGATCGCCTTGACCCGCTCCTCACCGCTCGCCTGCATCAGGATCTTGTCGCCGGACCACTCGATCGTGGCGCCGGTGCCCTTGAAGTCGTAGCGCTGCGAGATCTCCTTGGCGGCCTGGTTGAGTGCGTTGTCGACCTCCTGCCGCTCGACCTTCGAGACGATGTCGAAACTGGAGTCGGCCATGTCCTGTGGCTCCTTGTATCGGGTGCGTAGAGGTACGGCCGGGCTGCCCGGACCGCCACCGCAAAGCCTAGCCACCCGCACCCGCCCCGAGTGCTGATCAATCCGGTGGCGAAGCACCCCTGGGCATCAGGTATCGTTTACGTCGTTGCCACGGAGCACCGCCGAAAAGCGGCCCTCCAGCGCGACATCCCATGGCGGTGTGCCCGAGTGGCCAATGGGAGCGGACTGTAAATCCGTCGGCTTAGCCTACCCAGGTTCGAATCCTGGCGCCGCCACGCGATGTGAGACCCCCGTTGACCTGTGAAAACGCAGGACGGCGGGGGTCTTCTCGTTGCCCAGGCGTCCCCCGACGAGCGGTCCGCGCCGGTGCAGGTCCGGGCACGCCGCAGCAGCAGCCGGTCACCCGGTTCGTACGCACGCGAGGCCCGGGCGAGGCTGCGCCATGCCGCGCCGCCGCTGGTGCCCGAGGAGGTGTCACTGCCGCGCAGACAGTCGACGTAGTACGTCGTGCCGGACCTCTCGTGTGCGGTGGCCGCCGCCGGGAGGAGGCCGGTCAGGGTGACGGCTGCCGCGAGCGCCGTCACGGCTGTCTTCGTGCGCGTGGCGCGCATCACACCACTCGTGTGCGTCGTGCGCATCGCGCGAGTGGTGTGCGTCGTACGCGTCGGGGGAATCGCCACGCGCCGGAACGTAGCCATGGCCCCGATGCGGGGCCATGGACATACATACCTGCTGCTTGGTCCCGGCGACGCGGATCGCGCCGCCGCAGCCTTGCGGATCCTGCTTGATCAGTAGGGTCCATTCACGTTGTCGATGGACCCGTAACGCTTGGCCGCGTAATTGCACGCCGCCACAATATTCGCGATCGGGTCATAAATGTCCCACGAGGTACCGTCTACGTGGTATGTCCGAAATGTGGGGTCAATGACCTGCATGAGTCCCTTTGACGGGATTCCGGCCGCCGCATTCGAGTCCCAGAGGTTGATGGCGAAGGGGTCGCCGCTCGACTCGCGCATCAGGTTCCGGCGGATCCCGTCATAGCTGCCGGGAATTCCCTTGGCGTCCATCACCAGCAGTGCGTGCTTGATCCAGCCGTCAAGTCGCTGTGCGCTTGCTGGAGTTGCGGAGGCCGGGGTCGGGAGAACCGCGGCGCTCGCTCCGAGCAGAACCGTGGCGGCGGCGAGGCCGCCCGCGAGGTGTCTGACGATCTTGGACGTTGCTCGCTTGGGGAGAACGGAAAGCCGCATGGCGCCTCTTTCGCGTGAATCTGCGGATGGTGATTGATCCCATGCAGGCGGTTCATCGAGGAATAGGGATTTCCGCCGGGGTGTTTCTCAGCATCCGAGCGAAGAGGGTCGACGGCAAGGGGCAATTCTGTGATTGCCGCCACAAGGGTTTGAAATGAGCGGAAAGCGGGGTCAGGTCGGCCCCATGGCTGAACCCGGCCCGACCCGTCATCTGAGTCTAAAAAGTCGGAAGTTTCTTGATTTGTAGAACTTTCATGGTCCGTGCCGCGCAGGCCGCAGGCCGCAGGTCGCAGGCTGCAGGTGGTCGCAGGCGGCTGCCGGCCGCTGAAGCCCCGGCTGACGGCTGACCGCTGACGGCTGTCACCTCGGCTTCGGCCGCTACGACCGCCGCCGCGGCTGCCCCGGCGGCGATGGCAGCGGTGACGGCGACGGCAGCGGTGACGGCGACGGGAAACGCCACCCCGCCACGCTCGTGCGACACGCGCATGTCCGATTCCGGCAGGTCGTCGCGTACAGAACAGTCGGGTACAGAACAATGGGCGGGCGCTTCGCCAGGTGCCGCCGCCGCGGTCGCCGATATTTCTCCTTCAGTCGGACGATGCCAACAGGCGTGAACGAATCGTCAGCGCTGCGACAGTGACGACGAGTCAGAACTCTGAGCCTCGCAACCCGCGCCAGCGAACTCGGTTACCAATGAACTGGGTTACCAGCGAATTGGCGGAAACGGCGGCAGTGGCGACATCGGAAGCAATGGCGGCAACGGCAGAAATAGCGGCAGCTGCAGAAATGGCGACAGCGGCGGTGCATTGCTGTCGGGCGTCGCGCACTTCCCGGTCCGCTGTGATCAGTCGGCCAGGCGGAATGCCAGTTCCATCTCCCACTTGGCCGGATCCGGCTCGACACGCGGGTCCGTGAGGTACGACTCGATACGGCAGCCCCAGCGTTCCACGCTGTTCGCCTCTGTGATCAGGTCCCATTCCAGGCCCTCCGCCGCTGCCCATTCCCGCAGCCGCGTAATGGCACCGAACAGGCCGTCGGGATGGCCGACATGCGTCAGGGTGGCGTACCGGCCCGCGGGCAGGGTGCCGATCACCATGTCGCCCTCGGGCTCGGGCGGGGAGGTGACCGGGACGCCCGCCTCGACCACCGATTCGCCGTCCATGTCGATGGCGTAGAAGCGGAAGGACGGGGCTCCGGCAGGAGCGATGCCGTGCGAGGCCAGCCAGGCGACGATCTCGGGGAGACGGTCCGCGATGACGTCGAACGCGTCCATCCTGACGGACCTTCTGACACCCACGTAGGTCTGCTCGGGACGCTGTACGACGGTGGGTCGGTGCTGCTCCATGGGTTCCCTCGTGACATCAAGGACCGTGCCGGTGGCCGGAGTTCATCGGTCACAGGCGCCGGTGCGTTCACCAGTGAGCGTGCGGTGCGCGTGCTGGTGTGCGTGTCGACGGGCGCACCGGCCGCACGCGCTCACGTCAGTTGCCCGCGATGTCCTTCACCGCGACCGAGACCGGCACGGCCCCGCCGATCAGTTCCAGCGTGAGCCCGGCCGTCGCGGGGGTCTCGATGAGCTCCGCGACGACCGCGGCCACGTCGTCCCGGGGCACCGGCCCGCGTCCGGTGTCGGCCTCCAGGCGGACCAGCCCTGTCCCGGCGTCGTTCGTCAGCATCCCCGGGCGCAGGACCGTCCAGTCGAGACCGCTCTTGCCTCGTACGTGCGCGTCGGCCGCGCCCTTCGCCCGCAGGTACGCGTCGAACACGTCGTCCCCCCGGTGCTCGGGGTCGGCGCCCATCGACGAGATGACGATGTACCGCCGTACGCCCGCCCGTTCGGCCGCGTCCGCGAAGAGCACCGCCGCGCCGCGGTCCACCGTGTCCTTGCGCGCGCTGCCGCTGCCAGGGCCCGCGCCCGCGGCGAACACCGCGGCGTCCGCGCCCTGCAGCACCGCCGCGACCTGCTCCACCGAGGCCGACTCCAGGTCGAGCAGCACCGGCTCCGCGCCCGCCACCCGCAGGTCCTCACCCTGCTCCCGCTTGCGGATGATGCCCACCGGCTCGTGTCCGCCCGCCGCGAGCAGCCGCTCAAGGCGCAGCGCGATCTGACCATGTCCTCCAGCGATGACAATGCGCATGCTCACGACCGTACGCCGGTCGACCGCGACCCGCGCGCGGCGCACGGGCCCAGGAGCCGGGATCCAGCCGCCCCGTCGCCGGGTTACGACGCTCCCGCCCACGCGCCCGCTCCCGCCCACGCGCCCGCTCCCGGGCACCGCCCACGCACCCACGACCCCGAGCCCCGCCCCGGGCACCTGCGCCCAGGAACCGGGACCCGACCGCCCCCGCCCCCGCCCCGGAGCCCCGCGTGCCCGCTACGTCCCTACCTGCGCACGCGTGCCGCGCCACCTGCGCACACGTGCCGCGCCGCGTGCAGCCCCGCCCGCGCCCGCCCCCGTCCCCGCCCCCGTCCCGCATCCTGACGCTCACGGCCCGGGATCCTCGCGGTCTGAGATCTTCACAGCCCGGGATCCTCGCGGTCCGGGATCCTCACGGCCCGGGATCCGGCCGCCCCTGGCGAGGCAGTTCGAGGGCGACGGCCGCCGCCGAGTCGCAGTACTCGCGCACCGCGCTGGTGCGGGCCACCACGCGCCCCCTGTGGACGACGATCCTGCTGTAAGCGAGCGACAGCACGCCCGCGAGCCGATCGCCGCGCACCGCCAGCAACTCGGCCGGGAAGCCCGCCTCCACCCGCACCTCGGGCAGCCCCATCGCCTCCCGCGCCGTCGCGCTCACCGCGTCGTACGCCTCCGGGGCGCGCAGCCCGCCCTGGGAGGCCAGCAGGAAGGCCGCCTCCAGCGGGTCGCCGCGCCCCACCGGGTTCGCCACGTCACGCATCGCCCCACTGCCCGCCGCGACCCGCACCCCGGCCGCACGCAGCAGCCGTACCGGCGCGACGCCGCGCAGCTCCGCGCCCGCGCAGCCGCCCTGCGGCAGGCAGACCACCGTCACGCCGGCCGCCGCCAGCTGGTCCGCCGTCCGGGAGGCGAGCTCGGCCGGCAGCCGGGCCAGGCCCGCGCACGGGCCGACCGAGACGCCGGGCCGCAGCCCGCCCGCCATGGCGGCGAGCCGCGCGAGCCGCGCCGGGTCGTCGCCGTCCGTGTGCAGATCGACAGGACAGCCGTGTTCTGCGGCGACCTCGAGCACCGCCTCCGTGTACCCCGTCGGATCCGGGTCGAGGTCCGGGCTGCCGCCGATCACGGACGCGCCCATCTTCATCGCGTCCCGCAGCATCGCGAGCCCGTCCGCGCCGGCCACCCCGGTGAGCAGCCGGGGCACCGCGACGGCGGTCAGCTCGGCGAGCCCGCGCAGCGACCGGCGCGCCTGCAGCACCGCCTCCAGCGGATCCAGCCCCTGCACATCACCGATCCGTACGTGCGAGCGCAGCGCGGTCGCCCCGTGCCCGAGCTGCAGCAGGGCGGCCTCGGTGGCGCGCCGCTGGACATCCTCCGTGGCGTACGACACGGGCTCCTCGGCCGTGAGCGCGGTGAGCGCGGTGTCGCCGTGGGCGTGCGGCTCGGCGGGGGCGGGGAGCAGCAGATAGCCGCTCAGGTCCACGCGCGCGGAGTGCACCTTGGGCGTCGCGCTGAGGCTGCCTGCGGTGCCGACGGCCTCGATACGTCCACCGCTCAGCCGTACGTCGACCGTGCGGCCGTCGGTGAGGCGGGCGCCGCACAGGAGCAGCGCGGCGGTGTCTGCGGTGGTGCCGTCGGCCGGCTGTGCCTGACTGTCGGGCATAGCGCTCCTGGTGGGCGGGGTCCTGCGGAATCGGCGGGAACGAACGGGCGGTGGCGGGCGGCCTGCGGACGATCAAGATCACCCGGCGTGGGTCGAGCCTAGGGGCGCCCCGACCGCGCATCGAGAAGGAGCGCAATAGTCGTACCGGTGTGACCACGAGTGGCGTACGGGACAGGCGTGACAGTGCTCCCACGGAGCTCTGGACCGAGCCCCGCACTGAGCCGCGCACTGAGCCCTGCACCGAGGCTGCACCGAGGCCCGCACGTACGCCCCCGAAGGTGGCCAGCGTGGCCCGTAAACGGATTTGGGCGATCGGCGGCCGACCGTGTAATGTCTTCATCGCTCGCCCCAATAGCTCAGTCGGCAGAGCGTCTCCATGGTAAGGAGAAGGTCTACGGTTCGATTCCGTATTGGGGCTCTGATGTTGGGTGATCCTCGCCTTCGGGCGAGGGGATCCGGCATCGCAGCGGTGTAGCTCAGTCGGTAGAGCAAGCGGCTCATAATCGCTGTGTCACCGGTTCAAGTCCGGTCACCGCTACACACAGTAGCCGATTGTGGGGTCGGTCCTTCGATCGGCTACTCTTTTCTGCGTTCATCCGTCCCATCCGTCCAAGGAGCACTCACGTGGCTGCCACCGACGTCCGCCCGAAGATCACGCTGGCCTGCGTGGAGTGCAAGGAGCGGAACTACATCACCAAGAAGAACCGGCGCAACAACCCGGACCGCCTTGAGATGAAGAAGCACTGCCCGCGCTGCAACGCGCACACCGCGCACCGCGAGACGCGCTGAATCAGGCTCGAACGCGAGGCCGTCCCCACCAGGGGGCGGCCTCGTGTCGTTTGTTCCGGTGGTCCGGCAAGACATCCGGTTCCGGCAGGAGACCCGGCCGGTTCCGGCAAGAGATCCAGGAGGTAGCGCGTCCATGGCGCTCGACCAGTCCTTTGTGGGGCGGACCTATCCGCCCACCGCGCCGTACGAGGTCGGCCGGGAAAAGATCCGGGAGTTCGCCGAGGCGGTGGGTGACACGAATCCCGCGTACACCGACCCCGATGCCGCCAAGCAGCTCGGCCACTCCGATGTGATCGCCCCGCCCACTTTTGTGTTCGCGATCACTTTCAAGGCCGCAGGAGAGGTCATCGCGGATCCGCAACTGGGCCTGGACTACAGCCGCGTGGTGCACGGCGACCAGAAGTTCGCCTACAGCCGCCCGGTGCGGGCGGGGGACCGGCTCACGGTCACCTCGACCATCGAGGCGATCAAGTCCCTCGCGGGCAACGACATCCTGGACGTCCGCGGTGAGGTGCACGACGAGGCCGGTGAGCACGTCGTGACCGCGTGGACCAAGCTCGTGGCGCGCGGCGCCGAGGAGGCCTGATCGTGATGGCGGCGAAGATCGCATACGCGGACGTCGAGGTCGGCACCGAACTGCCCGCCCAGAGCTTTCCGGTGACCCGGGCGACGCTGGTGCAGTACGCGGGCGCCTCCGGGGACTTCAACCCGATCCACTGGAACGAGAAGTTCGCCAAGGAGGTCGGGCTGCCGGACGTCATCGCGCACGGCATGTTCACCATGGCCGAGGCGGCCCGTGTGGTCACGGACTGGGTGGGCGATCCGGGAGCGGTCGTCGAGTACGGCGTGCGCTTCACCAAGCCCGTGGTCGTACCCAATGACGACGAGGGCGCGGTCATCGAGGTCAGCGGCAAGGTCGCGGCGAAGCTGGACGACAACAAGGTGCGCGTCGACCTGACGGCGATGTCGGCCGGCCAGAAGGTGCTGGGTATGTCGCGGGCGGTAGTACGGCTCGCCTGACAGGGGCATCGGCATGTCGCTGCACTTCGCGCCCGCCGCCAGTCTCGTCATGTCGAGCGTCCGCCCGGCGGAGCAGGGCATCGCCTCCGGCGCGAACAACGCACTGAGGGAGGTCGGCGGGGCGCTCGGTGTGGCGGTCCTCGCCTCCGTCTTCGCGCGCAGGGCGGCTATGAGTCACCGGACGCCTTCGTGGACGGCACGGTCCCGGCGCTGTGGATCGGTGCGGGGGCGGTGGGCCTCGGCGCGCTCGTGGCCCTGCTGATTCCCCGGCGGCGGGGGGCGGCCGCCGCGGCCCGTGACGAGGCACACGAGCCGGCCCGTGACGAGGCACACGAGCCGGCGCACGACGAGGCGCCCGCCCCGGCCGGAACGGCCCCGGCGAACGCGTGACGGCGTGAGCGCGGGCACACCGTCCGTGAGCCCGGGCGCACCTCGTCCGTGAGTCCGGGCACACCCCGTCCGAGGACACCCCGGCCCCGCCAGGGCCGGGGTGAGCCGTTCCGTACTCTTGTCCCCGTGCAGGAACTCCTTGACGCCCCCCTCGCCCCGCTGACCACGTTCCGCCTGGGCGGACCGGCCACGCGCCTCGTCACCGCCACCACGGACGAGGAGGTGATCGCCGTCGTCCGCGAGGCCGATGCCGCGGGGACGCCGCTGCTGGTCATCGGGGGCGGCAGCAACCTGGTGATCGGGGACAAGGGGTTCGACGGCACGGCCCTGTGCATCGCGACCACCGGGTTCGAGCTGGACGGTACGACGCTCGAACTGGCCGCGGGCGAGGTCTGGGACCAGGCCGTCGCCCGGACCGTCGAGGCGGGACTGGCCGGGCTCGAATGCCTCTCGGGGATCCCCGGCTCGGCCGGGGCCACGCCGATCCAGAACGTCGGGGCGTACGGCCAGGAGGTCTCCTCGACGATCACCGAGGTCGTGGTGTTCGACCGCCGCAGCGGTGAGACGGTCACCATCCCGAACACGGAGTGCGGCTTCTCGTACCGCCACAGCCGCTTCAAGGCGCACCCCGACCGCTACGTCGTGCTGCGCGTGCGGTTCGAGCTGGAGGACGCGGGGGGCCTGTCCGCGCCGATCAGGTACCCGGAGACCGCCCGCGGCCTCGGCGTCGGGGCCGGGGACCGGGTCCCGGCGGCGGCCGCGCGCGAGGCGGTCCTGAAGCTGCGCGCGGGCAAGGGCATGGTTCTGGACCCCGAGGACCACGACACCTGGTCGGCCGGGTCGTTCTTCACGAACCCGATCCTGACCGCCGCCGAGTACGAGACCTTCCTCGCCCGGGTACGCGCCCGGCTCGGCGACGGGGCCACCCCGCCCGCGTACCCCGCGGGCGACGGCCACACCAAGACCTCCGCCGCCTGGCTCATCGACAAGGCCGGCTTCACCAAGGGGTACGGCGACGGTCCGGCCCGTATCTCCACCAAGCACACCCTCGCCCTCACCAACCGGGGCGAGGCCACCACCGAGGACCTCCTCGCGCTCGCCCGCGAGGTCGTCGCCGGGGTCCGCGACGCCTTCGGAGTCACCCTCGTCAATGAGCCGGTGACGGTCGGCGTCAGCCTCTGAGCGCACTGGAGCCGCCCGCGCTCGACGGGACCCGAGTCGCTCGGTGTCGCTCAGTGCCGCTCGGTGTCGCTCAGTAAGCCACCGCCACCGCCTGCTTCACCGTGGCGGGGTCGTCCGCCATCGCGAGCATCGCGTGAGCCACGTCCGCCCGCGAGATCTTGCCGCCGCCGCGCAGGTTCGTGCCGATCGCCGTGCGGTAGTGCCCGGTCAGCGGGGCGTCGGTCAGGCGCGGCGGGCGCACCGACGTCCAGTCCGTCGCGCTGGCGCGCATATCGGCCTCCATGATCCGCAGGTCGTCGTAGTGCTTGCGCAGCACGCGCGACACGAGCGGTGTCCCGATGTACCGCAGGAAGAACGTCTCGTCCTCCGGTACGGGTCCGAGCGGCGCCGCGCTCACCGCCAGGAAGCGCCGCGTCCCCTCCGCCTCCATGGCCTGGAGGACCAGGCGCGTGAGGCGGGAGGCGACACCTACCTGCTTGGTACTGCGTGGGCCGAGACCCGAGAAGACCACGTCCCGGCCCGCGACCGCCTGCCGCAGCGCCTCCGGGTCGTCGAAGCGGGGAGTGCGGATCTCCAGCCCCTCGCCCGTGACCGGAAGCCGCGCCGGGTCGCGGACCACCGCTGTGACCTGGTGGCCTGCTGCCAGGGCCTGCCGGACGATCTCCTGGCCGATGCCCCCGCTGGCGCCGAGAACCGTGAGCTGCATGACGAGCCTCCCGAGGTGGTGAGTGTTTACTCACCACTAGGGTGAGTAAACACTCACCCGCTCGTCAAGCCCCGCTCGTCAAGCCCCGCTCGTCAGCCCCGCCCGTCAAGCCCGGCGCTCAAGCCCTGCCTGTCCAAGCCCCGCTCGTCACGCCCCGGAAGGAGCACCATGGAGAAGCCCACACGCGAGCGCATTCTCGACGCCGCCCATGAACTGATGCTCAGCGTCGGTCTGGCCCGCGCCACCACCAAGGCCATCGCCGCGTCCGCGGGCTGCTCCGAGGCCGCGCTCTACAAGTACTTCGCGAGCAAGGAAGAACTGTTCGTGAGCGTGCTCCGGGAACGGCTGCCGCAGCTCGCCCCGCTGCTGCGCCGGCTCGTCACCGACCCGGGGGAGCGAACCGTCGAGGAGAACCTCACCGAGATCGCCCGCCAGGCCACCCTCTTCTACGCCCAGAGCTTCCCGATCGGAGCGTCCCTCTACGCCGAGACCAAACTGAAGGCCCGCCACGACGACGCCATGCGGGAGATGGGCACCGGACCCCACCTGCCCATCGAAAGCCTCGACGCCTATCTGCGGGCCGAGCGGGACGCGGGCCGTATCGACCCCGGCGCGGACACCTTCGCCGCGGCTTCGCTGCTGCTCGGCGCCTGCGCGCAGCGAGCCTTCGCCTACGACGCGAGCGCCGGCAAGCAGCACCCGCAGTCCGTCGACCAGTTCGCCGCGGCCCTCGCCCGGACACTGCTGCGCGGAATTTCCGTTGAGGCGGAGCCGCGCTGAGCGTCATCCTGGGGACCATGTCCGCCAACCTGTCCGACCTCATATGCGGCTGAGGCTCCACGAGTTCAGGCCGCGCACCGGCGCGCACACGTACCGGATCGTGCAGCCCCGGCATCCCCTCCGGCACACGACGCTGAACGACCCCCTGCACGACAGATGGGGGTATCTGCTCGGCGACCACGACGGACTGTCCCGGCTCGCGGGACTGTGCGCCTTCGCCGCGTTCTCACGCCACACGGTGGTGCACGTGCCGCTGCGCGAGAGCCTGCCGAGGACGTTCTTCCCGGGTGTTCCGGTCGACATCGTCCTCGTCCACCACTCACTCGGCCTGTCGCCCTCCCGCTGGCCCGGGCTCCGCGCCGGACTGCGCCACGGCACACCGCTGACGGTCCGGACGGACGAGCGTCGCACCGCGGCCCACGCCGCCGCCTGGCGGAAGGAATGGGAGGACCACAACTGGCGCAGCTCCCAGTGGCTGCGCCCGGCCGTCCACGCACGCACCCTGTTCCTCTTCGGCAGCCGTGACGTCTTCGCCGAGGCCGCCACCTGCTTCGAGCAGGCGGCGGGCAACGCTCCCCTGTCGAAGCATGCGGCGAAGGGCTTCGACGTCCTGGGGTCCTCCCTCAGCCCGCTGTTCGAGCCCGACCATCGCTGGGACCGGCCGGAACTGGACATCGGCTTCCAGGCGTATCCGCCCTACCGCCACTTCAGGCCACCGGGCCGGCCAGCCAGTCGTCGATCCCGGACAGCAGCTTCCCCCTGATGTCCTCCGGCGCCGCGGAGCCGCGCACGGACTGGCGGGCCAGCTCCGCCAGCTCGGCGTCCGTGAAGCCGTGATGGCGCCGCGCGATCTCGTACTGGGCCGCCAGCCGGGAGCCGAACAGCAGCGGGTCGTCCGCGCCCAGCGCCATGGGTACGCCGGCGTCCCACAGCGTCCGCAGCGGAACGTCCTCGGGTTTCTCGTACACCCCCAGCGCCACGTTCGACGCCGGGCACACCTCGCACGTCACTCCGCGCTCGGCCAGCTTGCGCAGCAGCCGGGGATCCTCGGCCGCCCGTACGCCGTGGCCGATCCGCGAGGCGTGCAGATCGTCCAGGCAGTCCCTCACGGACGACGGGCCGGTCAGCTCGCCGCCGTGCGGGGCCGCCAGCAGCCCGCCCTCCCGGGCGATGGCGAACGCCCGGTCGAAGTCGCGTGCCATGCCGCGCCGCTCGTCGTTCGAGAGCCCGAAGCCGACCACGCCCCGGTCCGTGTGGCGCACCGCGAGCCGGGCCAGGGTACGGGCGTCCAGGGGGTGCTTCATCCGGTTGGCGGCGACCACGACCCGTATCCCGAGGCCGGTCTCGCGCGCCGCGCCGTCCACGGCGTCGAGGATGACCTCGAGCGCGGGGATCAGCCCACCCAGCATCGGCGCGTACGACGTCGGGTCGACCTGGATCTCCAGCCAGCCGGAACCGTCCTTGACGTCCTCCTGGGCCGTCTCCCGAACCAGCCGCTGGATGTCCTCGGGCGCCCGCAGGCAGGAGCGCGCGATGTCGTAGAGCCGCTGGAAGCGGAACCAGCCGCGCTCGTCCGTCGCCCGGAGCTTCGGCGGTTCGCCGCCGGTCAGCGCGTCGGGGAGGTGCACGCCGTACTTGTCGGCGAGTTCGAGGAGGGTGGCGGGCCGCATCGACCCGGTGAAGTGCAGATGCAGATGGGCCTTGGGCAGCAGGGTGAGATCTCGGACGTCCGGGGGGTTCGGGGGGTGTCCCGCTGAAAGGTGGGGCATTACAGGATCCTGCCGCACGCCCCGCCCGTACGGCACCCCCTTTCCCCGATCGGGTCCTTGCCCGAACGAAGAAACGGACCCCCGGCCGAAGCCGGGAGCCCGTCAGAAAGCGGAACTGGCGGCACTGGGGGAACCAGCGGAACCAGCGGAAACCGGAACCTCAGTCCCGGGCCTCCGAGAGCAGCTTCTGGATCCGCGAGACACCCTCGACCAGGTCCTCGTCGCCCAGCGCGTACGACAGCCGCAGATAGCCCGGCGTACCGAAGGCCTCGCCCGGCACGACCGCGACCTCGGCCTCGTCCAGGATCAGCGCCGCCAGCTCGACCGAGGTCTGCGGGCGCTTGCCGCGGATCTCCTTGCCGAGCACACCCTTCACCGAGGGGTACGCGTAGAACGCGCCCTCGGGCGTCGGGCAGACCACACCGTCGATCTCGCTCAGCATGCGCACGATCGTCTGCCGGCGGCGGTCGAAGGCCTCACGCATCTTCGCGACCGCGTCCAGGTTCCCGGAGACGGCGGCCAGCGCCGCGACCTGCGCCACGTTCGACACGTTCGACGTGGCGTGCGACTGCAGGTTGGTCGCGGCCTTCACGACGTCCTTCGGGCCGACGAACCAGCCCACCCGCCAGCCGGTCATCGCGTACGTCTTCGCCACACCGTTCACCACGATGCACTTGTCGCGCAGCTCGGGCACGAGGGCCGGCAGCGAGGTGAACTTCGCGTCGCCGTAGACGAGGTGCTCGTAGATCTCGTCCGTCAGCGCCCACAGGCCGTGCTCCAGTGCCCAGCGGCCGATCGCCTCGGCGTCCGCCTCGCTGTAGACCGCGCCGGTGGGGTTGGACGGGGAGACGAAGAGGACCACCTTGGTCTTCTCGGTGCGTGCCGCCTCCAGCTGCTCCACCGACACCCGGTAGCCGGTGGTCTCGTCGGCGACGACCTCCACCGGGACGCCGCCGGCGAGGCGGATCGACTCGGGGTACGTCGTCCAGTACGGGGCCGGGACGATGACCTCGTCACCCGGGTCCAGGATCGCCGCGAAGGCCTCGTAGATCGCCTGCTTGCCGCCGTTGGTCACCAGGACCTCGGCGGGGTCGACCTCGTAGCCGGAGTCGCGCAGCGTCTTCTCGGCGATGGCCTTCTTCAGCTCGGGGAGGCCGCCGGCCGGCGTGTAGCGGTGGTACTTGGGGTTCTTGCAGGCCTCGATCGCGGCCTCGACGATGTAGTCGGGAGTCGGGAAGTCCGGCTCGCCGGCGCCGAAACCGATCACCGGACGCCCGGCGGCCTTGAGGGCCTTGGCCTTGGCGTCGACGGCGAGGGTCGCGGACTCGGAGATCGCGCCGATTCGGGCGGAGACCCGGCGCTCGGTGGGTGGAATAGCAGCGCTCATGCGGCCATCGTCCCAGACCCCGCTCGGCCCGGGCACACAGGTTTCGAAGAACGGACGGGGTGCTCACGGGACGGTGACCCGGCGCGTACCCGACGGCCGGCACGAACGCGAAAGAGAGCGAAAGAGCGCGAAAGAACGCGGACAGGAACCGCCTCGGAGCTATCTGTTCGACGCACGGCCTCTGACCACGTACACTCACTCGTCGTTGGCCCTCACCGACCACCTCTACTGATGCGGTAGGTTTGGGGGAACCACAAAGGGTCGTAGCTCAATTGGTAGAGCACTGGTCTCCAAAACCAGCGGTTGGGGGTTCAAGTCCCTCCGGCCCTGCTACACACACCGCCAGGATGTGTGCGCATGTACGTACATCAATGCACAGCCGTGCGGCTCGACCGGGCGCGGCACGGCCACGACCCGGAATCAGGTGAGAGACGTGACGGACGCCGTGGGCTCCATCGACATGCCTGATGCCGAGGACGAAGCGCCGGAGAACCGGAAGAAGACCCGGAAGGGCGGCAAGCGCGGAAAGAAGGGCCCCCTGGGTCGTCTCGCGCTGTTCTACCGCCAGATCGTCGCCGAGCTGCGCAAGGTCGTCTGGCCCACTCGAAGCCAGCTGACGACGTACACCACCGTGGTGATTGTCTTCGTTGTCATCATGATCGGCCTCGTGACCGTGATTGACTATGGCTTCCAGGAAGCAGTCAAGTACGTCTTCGGCTGATCCCGCGGAGGGCGCCTCATCGGCGCCCCTTTCGCATGTTCCACCCCATCTGTATCCAGGAAGAAGCAGCCACCGTGTCTGACCCGAACCTGAACGACGCCGTTGAGCCGCGCGTAGATGCAGCGGAGTCCACCGAGGACCAGCTCGACATCGTTGAGGCGGCGGACGCTGTGGACCCAGACCAGGCGGAAGCTGCGGACGCCGAGTCGGGCGTGCCGGCCGAGGAAGCCGCGATCCACGTCGAGGACGAGAGCGTCATCGAGGACGAGGACGAGGACGAGGACGTGACCGCCGAGGACGAGTCCGAGGCGGCCGCAGAGTTCACCGAGGAGGGCGAAGAGGCCGAGGAAGCTCCGGCCGCGGAGCCCGAGGCCCCCGCCGACCCGATCGCGGCGCTCCGCGACGAGCTGCGCGGTCTGCCCGGTGAGTGGTACGTGATCCACACCTACGCGGGCTACGAGAAGCGCGTGAAGGCCAACCTGGAGCAGCGCGCCGTCTCGCTGAACGTCGAGGACTTCATCTACCAGGCCGAGGTGCCCGAGGAAGAGATCGTCCAGATCAAGAACGGTGAGCGCAAGAACGTCCGGCAGAACAAGCTGCCCGGCTATGTGCTCGTCCGGATGGATCTGACGAACGAGTCCTGGGGCGTCGTCCGCAACACCCCCGGTGTCACCGGCTTCGTCGGCAACGCCTACGACCCGTACCCGCTGACCCTGGACGAGATCGTCAAGATGCTCGCCCCGGAGGCGGAGGAGAAGGCCGCCCGCGAGGCCGCCGAGGCCGAGGGCAAGCCGGCTCCGGCCCGCAAGGTCGAGGTCCAGGTGCTGGACTTCGAGGTCGGCGACTCGGTCACCGTCACCGACGGTCCGTTCGCCACCCTGCAGGCCACGATCAACGAGATCAACGCCGACTCGAAGAAGGTCAAGGGCCTCGTCGAGATCTTCGGCCGCGAGACCCCGGTCGAGCTGAGCTTCGACCAGATCCAGAAGAACTAACCGGCACACAGGTTTCCGATCAGGTCAGAACGGCCCTCATGGCCGTTCTGACCTGCTCGGTTTTTGGCCGCGCAGCCATACCCGTTATCGTTGTGCGGTATGCCTCCATCCGGATGACCGGGTGGAAGCCACGCAGTTTCAGCAAACTCTCACTAGGACCCGGAGAGAGCAATGCCTCCCAAGAAGAAGAAGGTCACGGGGCTCATCAAGCTCCAGATCCAGGCCGGCGCCGCCAACCCGGCTCCGCCGGTCGGCCCCGCGCTGGGCCAGCACGGCGTCAACATCATGGAGTTCTGCAAGGCCTACAACGCCGCGACCGAGTCGCAGCGTGGCATGGTCGTGCCGGTGGAGATCACGGTCTACGAGGACCGTTCCTTCACCTTCGTCACCAAGACTCCGCCGGCCGCCAAGCTGATCCTCAAGGCCGCGGGTGTGGACAAGGGCTCCGGCGAGCCGCACAAGACCAAGGTCGCCAAGCTGACGCGCGACCAGGTCCGTGACATCGCCACCACCAAGATGCCCGACCTGAACGCCAACGACCTGGACGCCGCCGAGAAGATCATCGCCGGCACCGCCCGTTCCATGGGCATCACGGTCGAGGGCTGACAGTCCCCGTCTGACCTCTCAGTGGCAGGGCCAGCGCCGGCCCGGACCACGACTCCACACCTGAACCAACAGGAGAAGAAGTGAAGCGCAGCAAGGCTCTCCGCGGCGCGGACGCCAAGATCGACCGGGAGCGCACCTACGCCCCGCTTGAGGCCGTCCGTCTCGCCAAGGACACCGCCACCACCAAGTTCGACGGCACCGTCGAGGTCGCCTTCCGCCTGGGCGTTGACCCGCGCAAGGCCGACCAGATGGTCCGTGGCACCGTGAACCTTCCGCACGGCACCGGCAAGACCGCCCGGGTCCTGGTCTTCGCGACCGGTGACCGTGCTGCAGCCGCGGAAGCCGCGGGCGCCGACATCGTCGGCTCCGACGAACTGATCGACGAGGTTTCGAAGGGCCGTCTGGACTTCGACGCCGTCGTCGCCACCCCGGACCTCATGGGCAAGGTCGGCCGCCTCGGCCGCGTGCTCGGTCCCCGTGGTCTGATGCCGAACCCCAAGACCGGCACCGTGACCATGGACGTCGCCAAGGCTGTCAACGACATCAAGGGCGGCAAGATCGAGTTCCGCGTCGACAAGCACTCGAACCTGCACTTCATCATCGGCAAGGTCTCCTTCGACGAGACGAAGCTGGTCGAGAACTACGCCGCGGCGCTGGAGGAGATCCTCCGTCTGAAGCCGTCCGCCGCGAAGGGCCGCTACATCAAGAAGGCGACCCTGACCACCACCATGGGCCCCGGCATCCCGCTGGACTCCAACCGCACCCGCAACCTCCTCGTCGAGGAGGACCCGGCGGCTGTCTGACCGGGCTGAGCTGTCCGACGGCTCGCGTCCTGTGAACCGGCCCCCGCACCTCTCCTGAGGCGCGGGGGCCGGTTTTTTCGTACGACAGTGTCAGAGACGTGGGTTACCGTTCAGTTGACGTCACAGACGAAATACCAAGGGGTGGGGATTCATGAGCATGTCCGCATGGAAGCGCGCGGGCGTCTCTCTGACGGCGGTTGCCGTCATCGCGGGGGTCGCGGGGTGCCAGGACGGTGACGGAGGGAAGAAGGCCGCAGCGCCCGGGAAGGCCGCGCCTCACTCCCAGGGCTCGGTGACCGAGGTCCTCCAGGCCGCGTACAAGAAGACGGCGGCGGCGAAGTCCGCGAAGGTCCGTATGACCATGTCCATGCCCGCGGGGATGGACGGCGGCGGCACCATGGAGATGACCGGTGTCCAGGGGTGGAACCCCACGGTGATGGACTTCACCATGAAGGGCTCCATGCTCAAGGCGGGCGACCCCGACGCCCCCGAGCAGATGCGCATGGTGTGGCTGGACAACGTCATGTACATGGACATGGGTGCGAAGAACGCCGCCCAGATGGACGGCAAGCGCTGGATGAAGATGGACCTCAAGGCCGCCGCGGAGGCCAGCGGCGACAAGGCCCTGCAGCAGCAGATGACCGGCAGCCTGGAGAACATGAACCAGGACCCGGCCCAGCAGCTCGCCCTGCTGCTCGGCTCGCCGAGCGTCAAGCACGTGGGTGCCGAGAAGGTCGACGGTGTCCAGACGCAGCACTACAAGGGCACGCTGACGTTCGAGGAGATGGTCAAGGCCAACAAGTCCCTCGATGTGCTCTCCGAGAAGGAGCGCAAGGACCTCGTCGCCAACGTCAAGAAGGCGGGCATCAAGGGGTACGACACCGAGGTCTGGGTCAACGAGGACAACTACCCGGTGAAGATGGTCGTCGGCATGAAGATGCCCCAGGGCACCGTGCACATGACCGCCAACTACTCGGACTACGGCGCCAAGGCCAGCGTCCAGGCGCCGCCGGCCAAGGACACCCTGGACCTCTTCAAGATGCTGAAGGACCTGGAGAACGCCGGGATGGACGGCGGCACCGGCTCCGGCGCCTGATAGCCCCGATGGACCGATTTGCTTGACGCGGGCCCGTTCCCGTAACCTTCCACAGAAGCCAAAGACCGCTGGTCGTTGCTGTGCCCGCAAGGGTGCGGTGGCCGAAGGATCCGCTAGCTGCGGACGACCCGCGCAGGTGACTGTGGATGAGCTCCCGGATGCCGCTCTTCGAAGAGCACAACCGGTCGAGCTACGCCCCGTGCGCCTGCGCCGGGGCGTTTCGTTTTGTTCAGCCCCTTCTGAGCGGTCCTCATCACCCGGAAGGAGGCCGACGCTCTATGGCAAGGCCCGACAAGGCTGCCGCGGTAGCCGAGCTCGCGGAGCAGTTCCGCAGCTCGAACGCCGCTGTGCTGACCGAGTACCGGGGTCTCACCGTGGCGCAGCTCAAGACGCTGCGTCGTTCGCTCGGTGAGAACGCCCAGTACGCCGTGGTGAAGAACACGCTGACCAAGATTGCGGCCAACGAGGCCGGGATCACTTCGCTCGACGACCAGTTCGCTGGTCCGACGGCGGTTGCCTTCATCACCGGTGACCCGGTGGAGTCGGCGAAGGGTCTTCGTGACTTCGCCAAGGACAACCCCAACCTGATCATCAAGGGCGGTGTCCTTGATGGCAAGGCGCTGTCCGCCGATGAGATCAAGAAGCTTGCGGACCTCGAGTCCCGCGAGGTTCTGCTCGCCAAGCTGGCGGGCGCCATGAAGGGCAAGCAGTCCCAGGCTGCCGCGCTCTTCCAGGCGCTTCCCTCGAAGTTCGTCCGCACCGCGGAGGCGCTTCGTGCCAAGCAGGCCGAGCAGGGCGGTGCCGAGTAATTCGGCTCGCGCAATGACCGTCGCCGCATAAGCGGGCGCTGGTCGCAGCGGGCCAAACGTACGCCCGCCGACATGTACATCCGGCACCAGCCGAATTAGTGGAAGGATCGCCCATCATGGCGAAGCTCAGCCAGGAAGACCTGCTCGCGCAGTTCGAGGAGATGACCCTCATCGAGCTCTCCGAGTTCGTGAAGGCCTTCGAGGAGAAGTTCGACGTCACCGCCGCCGCCCCGGTCGCCGTTGCCGGCGCTGCTGTTCCGGGTGCCCCGGCCGAGGCCGTCGAGGAGAAGGACGAGTTCGACGTCATCCTCACCGGCGCCGGCGAGAAGAAGATCCAGGTCATCAAGGTCGTGCGTGAGCTGACCTCCCTGGGTCTGAAGGAGGCCAAGGACCTCGTCGACGGCACCCCGAAGCCGGTCCTCGAGAAGGTCGCCAAGGACGCTGCGGAGAAGGCTGCCGAGTCCCTCAAGGCTGCCGGCGCCTCCGTCGAGGTCAAGTAAGTTTCGACTTGCTCCTCTGCCGCGCGGCACGGAGTCTCCTGACTCCCGCGCTGTAACGCGCACGCACTGAAGGACGATCACCCATGCGGGTGGTCGTCCTTCGGCGTTCCCGGAGGCACCCGGGTGGCTGTCTTGCACTGATCGCTGCGGAGAGTAAGGTGATCTTCGCCGTGCGCCAGGTGACGATCTCCACCGAGTGGGGGGCCTTGACGAACCGCACGCAGCGCGCAATTCTCAGGACGCGTCGTCACAACGGTCCAAACTCGAGGCATGGATCGACGACCGAACGGGCAGTATCGGTGTGCGCCTCCAGCGCACGGCATACCGCGGAGTTGAGAACAACGAGGGTCTCGGAAAACCCGCCCTGGACATCAGTGGGCCAAGTGGCTACACTGACCCTTTGCGCTGCCTGTTAGCTGCCCCCTGCCCGTCACCAGGGGCATACCCTCGCACGAGCATCGTTGACCGAATAGCCCTGACCTGGCCATTTGACCAATCAGGAGCCGTCTGTCTTCGTGCCCGGCTGGGGACCGGTACGCGCGTAGTGAGTCCGAGCCCTCGGAAGGACCCCCTCTTGGCCGCCTCGCGCAACGCCTCGACCGCGAATACGAACAACGGCGCAAGCACCGCCCCGCTGCGCATCTCCTTTGCAAAGATCAAGGAGCCCCTCGAGGTTCCGAACCTCCTTGCGCTGCAGACCGAGAGCTTTGACTGGCTGCTCGGCAATGCCGCCTGGAAGGCTCGTGTCGAGGCGGCTCTGGAGTCCGGACAGGACGTCCCCACCAAGTCCGGTCTGGAGGAGATCTTCGAGGAGATCTCTCCGATCGAGGACTTCTCCGGGTCGATGTCGCTGACCTTCCGCGACCACCGCTTCGAGCCCCCGAAGAACTCGATCGACGAGTGCAAGGAGCGCGACTTCACGTACGCCGCGCCGCTCTTCGTCACGGCCGAGTTCACCAACAACGAGACCGGTGAGATCAAGTCCCAGACGGTCTTCATGGGCGACTTCCCGCTCATGACGAACAAGGGCACCTTCGTCATCAACGGCACCGAGCGTGTCGTGGTGTCGCAGCTGGTCCGCTCGCCGGGTGTCTACTTCGACTCCTCCATCGACAAGACGTCCGACAAGGACATCTTCTCCGCCAAGATCATCCCGTCCCGGGGTGCCTGGCTGGAGATGGAGATCGACAAGCGCGACATGGTCGGTGTCCGCATCGACCGCAAGCGCAAGCAGTCCGTCACCGTCCTCCTGAAGGCGCTCGGCTGGACCACCGAGCAGATCCTCGAGGAGTTCGGCGAGTACGAGTCGATGCGCGCCACCCTGGAGAAGGACCACACCCAGGGCCAGGACGACGCGCTGCTCGACATCTACCGCAAGCTGCGCCCGGGCGAGCCCCCGACGCGCGAGGCCGCGCAGACCCTTCTTGAGAACCTGTACTTCAACCCGAAGCGCTACGACCTCGCCAAGGTCGGCCGCTACAAGGTCAACAAGAAGCTCGGCGCGGACGAGCCGCTGGACGCCGGCGTGCTCACCACCGACGACGTCATCGCGACCATCAAGTACCTGGTCAAGCTGCACGCCGGTGAGGTCGAGACGGTCGGCGAGAACGGCACGCAGATCGTCGTCGAGACCGACGACATCGACCACTTCGGCAACCGTCGTCTGCGCAACGTCGGCGAGCTCATCCAGAACCAGGTCCGCACGGGTCTGGCTCGTATGGAGCGCGTCGTGCGCGAGCGCATGACCACCCAGGACGTCGAGGCGATCACGCCGCAGACCCTGATCAACATCCGGCCGGTCGTCGCCTCCATCAAGGAGTTCTTCGGCACCAGCCAGCTGTCCCAGTTCATGGACCAGAACAACCCGCTGTCGGGCCTGACCCACAAGCGCCGTCTGTCGGCGCTGGGCCCCGGCGGTCTGTCCCGTGAGCGGGCGGGCTTCGAGGTCCGAGACGTGCACCCGTCCCACTACGGACGCATGTGCCCGATCGAGACCCCCGAAGGCCCGAACATCGGTCTGATCGGTTCGCTCGCCTCGTACGGCCGCGTCAACGCGTTCGGCTTCGTCGAGACGCCGTACCGCAAGGTCGTCGACGGCCAGGTCACCGACGAGGTGGACTACCTGACCGCCGACGAGGAGGACCGCTTCGTCATCGCGCAGGCCAACGCCGCGCTGGGCGAGGACCTGCGCTTCTCCGAGCCTCGCGTGCTCGTTCGCCGTCGTGGCGGCGAGGTCGACTACGTGCCGCCGGCGGACGTGGACTACATGGACGTCTCGCCGCGCCAGATGGTGTCGGTCGCGACCGCCATGATCCCGTTCCTCGAGCACGACGACGCCAACCGTGCCCTCATGGGCGCGAACATGATGCGCCAGGCCGTGCCGCTCATCAAGGCGGAGGCCCCGCTCGTCGGCACCGGCATGGAGTACCGCTGTGCCACCGACGCCGGCGACGTCATCAAGGCGGAGAAGGACGGTGTGATCCAGGAGGTCTCGGCCGACTACGTCACCGTCGCCAACGACGACGGCACGTACACCACGTACCGCGTCGCCAAGTTCTCCCGCTCGAACCAGGGCACCTCGGTCAACCAGAAGGTCGTCGTCGCCGAGGGCGACCGGGTCGTCGAGGGCCAGGTCCTCGCCGACGGCCCGGCCACCGAGAACGGTGAGATGGCGCTCGGCAAGAACCTGCTGGTCGCGTTCATGCCGTGGGAGGGTCACAACTACGAGGACGCGATCATCCTGTCGCAGCGCCTCGTCCAGGACGACGTGCTCTCCTCGATCCACATCGAGGAGCACGAGGTCGACGCCCGTGACACCAAGCTCGGCCCCGAGGAGATCACCCGGGACATCCCGAACGTCTCCGAGGAGGTCCTCGCCGACCTCGACGAGCGCGGCATCATCCGTATCGGTGCCGAGGTCGTCGCCGGCGACATCCTGGTCGGCAAGGTCACCCCGAAGGGTGAGACCGAGCTGACCCCGGAGGAGCGCCTGCTCCGCGCGATCTTCGGTGAGAAGGCCCGTGAGGTCCGTGACACCTCGCTGAAGGTGCCGCACGGCGAGACCGGCAAGGTCATCGGCGTCCGCGTCTTCGACCGCGAGGAGGGCGACGAGCTTCCCCCCGGTGTGAACCAGCTCGTGCGCGTGTACGTCGCGCAGAAGCGCAAGATCACCGACGGTGACAAGCTCGCCGGCCGTCACGGCAACAAGGGCGTCATCTCCAAGATCCTGCCGATCGAGGACATGCCGTTCCTGGAGGACGGCACCCCGGTCGACATCATCCTCAACCCGCTGGGTGTCCCGTCCCGAATGAACCCGGGACAGGTCCTGGAGATCCACCTCGGCTGGCTCGCCAGCCGCGGCTGGGACGTCTCCGGCCTCGCCGACGAGTGGGCCCAGCGCCTGCAGTCCATCGGCGCGGACCAGGTCGCGCCGGGCACCAACGTCGCGACCCCGGTCTTCGACGGTGCGCGCGAGGACGAGCTCGCGGGTCTGCTCCAGCACACCATCCCGAACCGGGACGGCGAGCGCATGGTGCTCCCGACCGGTAAGGCGAGGCTGTTCGACGGCCGCTCCGGCGAGCCGTTCCCGGACCCGATCTCGGTCGGGTACATGTACATCCTCAAGCTCCACCACCTGGTCGACGACAAGCTGCACGCCCGGTCGACCGGTCCGTACTCGATGATCACCCAGCAGCCGCTGGGTGGTAAGGCTCAGTTCGGTGGCCAGCGGTTCGGTGAGATGGAGGTGTGGGCGCTGGAGGCTTACGGCGCCGCGTACGCCCTCCAGGAGCTGCTGACCATCAAGTCCGACGACGTCACCGGCCGCGTGAAGGTCTACGAGGCCATCGTCAAGGGCGAGAACATCCCCGAGCCCGGCATCCCCGAGTCCTTCAAGGTGCTCATCAAGGAGATGCAGTCCCTGTGCCTCAACGTGGAGGTGCTGTCCTCGGACGGCATGTCCATCGAGATGCGCGACACCGACGAGGACGTCTTCCGCGCCGCGGAGGAGCTCGGTATCGACCTGTCCAGGCGAGAGCCGAGCAGCGTCGAAGAGGTCTGACGGGCTTGGCCGGGGCTTCCACGAGGAGCCCCGGCTGTCCCCGGACCCTCCCCCTACGCCCTGCGGGCGTGGAGGGGCCCCCATCAGACCATTGATTGAGACACGACCCTGAGAGGGATTGACGCATAGTGCTCGACGTCAACTTCTTCGACGAGCTCCGGATCGGCCTGGCCACCGCTGACGACATCCGTCAGTGGTCCCACGGCGAGGTCAAGAAGCCCGAGACCATCAACTACCGCACCCTCAAGCCCGAGAAGGACGGACTCTTCTGCGAGAAGATCTTCGGTCCTACCCGGGACTGGGAGTGCTACTGCGGCAAGTACAAGCGTGTCCGCTTCAAGGGCATCATCTGTGAGCGGTGTGGCGTCGAGGTCACCCGCGCCAAGGTGCGCCGTGAGCGGATGGGCCACATCGAGCTGGCCGCTCCCGTCACCCACATCTGGTACTTCAAGGGCGTTCCGTCGCGGCTGGGCTACCTGCTCGACCTCGCCCCGAAGGACCTGGAGAAGGTCATCTACTTCGCGGCGTACATGATCACGTACGTCGACGAGGAGCGCCGCACCCGCGACCTGCCCTCGCTGGAGGCCCACGTCTCCGTCGAGCGCCAGCAGATCGAGAACCGCCGCGACGCCGACCTGGAGGCCCGCGCCAAGAAGCTCGAGGCCGACCTGGCCGAGCTCGAGGCCGAGGGTGCCAAGGCCGATGTGCGCCGCAAGGTGCGCGAGGGTGCCGAGCGTGAGATGAAGCAGCTGCGCGACCGCGCCCAGCGCGAGATCGACCGCCTGGACGAGGTGTGGAGCCGCTTCAAGAACCTCAAGGTCCAGGACCTGGAGGGCGACGAGCTGCTCTACCGCGAGCTGCGTGACCGCTTCGGCACGTACTTCGACGGTTCGATGGGTGCCGCGGCGCTGCAGAAGCGCCTGGAGTCCTTCGACCTGGAGGAGGAGGCCGAGCGCCTCCGCGAGATCATCCGTACCGGCAAGGGCCAGAAGAAGACCCGTGCGCTCAAGCGCCTCAAGGTCGTCTCCGCCTTCCTGCAGACCAGCAACAGCCCCAAGGGCATGGTGCTGGACTGCGTCCCGGTGATCCCGCCGGACCTGCGTCCGATGGTGCAGCTGGACGGTGGCCGCTTCGCGACCTCCGACCTGAACGACCTGTACCGCCGGGTCATCAACCGGAACAACCGTCTGAAGCGTCTGCTCGACCTCGGTGCCCCCGAGATCATCGTGAACAACGAGAAGCGGATGCTCCAGGAGGCCGTCGACGCGCTGTTCGACAACGGCCGCCGCGGCCGTCCGGTCACCGGTCCCGGTAACCGCCCGCTGAAGTCCCTCAGCGACATGCTGAAGGGCAAGCAGGGTCGCTTCCGTCAGAACCTGCTCGGTAAGCGAGTCGACTACTCGGCGCGTTCCGTCATCGTCGTCGGCCCGCAGCTGAAGCTGCACCAGTGCGGTCTGCCCAAGGCCATGGCGCTGGAGCTCTTCAAGCCGTTCGTGATGAAGCGCCTGGTCGACCTGAACCACGCGCAGAACATCAAGAGCGCCAAGCGCATGGTCGAGCGCGGCCGCACCGTCGTGTACGACGTCCTCGAAGAGGTCATCGCCGAGCACCCGGTGCTGCTGAACCGTGCGCCCACGCTGCACCGCCTCGGCATCCAGGCCTTCGAGCCGCAGCTGGTCGAGGGCAAGGCCATCCAGATCCACCCGCTCGTCTGCACCGCGTTCAACGCGGACTTCGACGGTGACCAGATGGCCGTGCACCTGCCGCTGTCCGCGGAGGCGCAGGCCGAGGCCCGCATCCTGATGCTGTCCTCGAACAACATCCTCAAGCCGGCCGACGGCCGACCGGTCACCATGCCGACCCAGGACATGGTGCTGGGCCTCTTCTTCCTCACCACGGACGAGGAGGAGCGCGAGGTGCGCGGCGAGGGCCGTGCGTTCAACTCCACCGCCGAGGCGATCATGGCCTTCGACGCCCGGGAGCTCTCGCTCCAGGCGAAGGTCGACATCCGCTTCCCGATCGGCACCGTCCCGCCGCGTGGCTGGACCCCGCCGGTCGCCGAGGAGGGTGAGCCGGAGTGGCAGCAGGGTGACTCGTTCCGTCTGCGGACGACCCTGGGCCGTGCGCTCTTCAACGAGCTGCTGCCCGAGGACTACCCGTTCGTCGACTACTCGGTCGGCAAGAAGCAGCTCTCCGAGATCGTCAACGACCTCGCCGAGCGCTACCCGAAGGTCATCGTGGCGGCGACGCTCGACAACCTGAAGGCGGCCGGCTTCTACTGGGCGACCCGTTCCGGCGTCACCGTGGCCATCTCCGACGTCGTCGTTCCCGAGGCGAAGAAGGAGATCGTCGCGGGCTACGAGGCCCAGGACGAGAAGGTCCAGAAGCAGTACGAGCGCGGTCTGATCACCAAGGACGAGCGCACGCAGGAGCTCATCGCGATCTGGACCAAGGCGACCAACGAGGTTGCCGAGGCCATGAACGAGAACTTCCCGAAGACCAACCCCATCTTCATGATGGTCAACTCGGGTGCTCGTGGAAACATGATGCAGATGCGTCAGATCGCCGGTATGCGTGGTCTGGTGTCGAACGCCAAGAACGAGACGATCCCGCGTCCCATCAAGGCGTCGTTCCGTGAGGGCCTGTCCGTGCTGGAGTACTTCATCTCCACCCACGGTGCCCGTAAGGGTCTCGCCGACACCGCTCTGCGTACCGCCGACTCGGGTTACCTGACGCGTCGTCTGGTCGACGTCTCGCAGGACGTCATCATCCGCGAGGAGGACTGTGGCACCGACCGCGGTCTGAAGCTGCGGATCGCCGAGCGCGGCGCCGACGGTGTCCTGCGCAAGGCGGAGGACGTCGAGACGTCCGTGTACGCGCGGATGCTCGCCGAGGACGTCGTCGTGGACGGCAAGGTCATCGCGCCGGCCAACGTCGACCTCGGTGACGTGCTCATCGACGCGCTGGTGGGCGCGGGTGTCGAGGAGGTCAAGACCCGCTCGGTCCTGACCTGTGAGTCCGCGGTCGGTACGTGTGCGTACTGCTACGGCCGTTCGCTCGCCACCGGCAAGCTGGTCGACATCGGTGAGGCGGTCGGCATCATCGCCGCCCAGTCCATCGGTGAGCCCGGTACCCAGCTGACGATGCGTACCTTCCACACCGGTGGTGTGGCCGGTGACGACATCACCCAGGGTCTGCCGCGTGTCGTCGAGCTCTTCGAGGCCCGTACGCCGAAGGGTGTCGCCCCGATCTCCGAGGCCGCCGGCCGCGTGCGGATCGAGGAGACCGAGAAGACCAAGAAGATCATCGTCACCCCGGACGACGGCAGCGACGAGACGGCTTTCCCGATCTCGAAGCGCGCCAAGGTCCTGGTGCGCGAGGGCGACCACGTCGAGGTGGGCCAGAAGCTCACCTTCGGTGCGACCAACCCGCACGACGTGCTGCGCATCCTCGGCCAGCGGGCCGTCCAGGTCCACCTGGTCGGCGAGGTCCAGAAGGTCTACAACTCGCAGGGTGTGTCGATCCACGACAAGCACATCGAGATCATCATCCGGCAGATGCTGCGCCGTGTGACGATCATCGAGTCCGGCGACGCGGAGCTGCTGCCGGGCGAGCTCGTGGAGCGCTCGAAGTTCGAGACCGAGAACCGTCGTGTGGTCACCGAGGGCGGTCACCCCGCCTCCGGCCGTCCGCAGCTGATGGGTATCACCAAGGCCTCGCTCGCCACCGAGTCGTGGCTGTCGGCGGCGTCCTTCCAGGAGACGACCCGGGTTCTGACCGACGCGGCGATCAACGCCAAGTCGGACTCCCTGATCGGCCTCAAGGAGAACGTCATCATCGGTAAGCTCATCCCGGCCGGTACGGGCCTGTCCCGCTACCGCAACATCCGGGTCGAGCCGACCGAGGAGGCCAAGGCCGCGATGTACTCGGCCGTCGGCTACGACGACATCGACTACTCGCCGTTCGGCACGGGCTCCGGCCAGGCCGTTCCGCTGGAGGACTACGACTACGGTCCGTACAACCAGTAAGGCGTACGACGTCTGACGAAGGGCGGCCACTCCGTTTCGTACGGGGTGGCCGCCCTTCGGCGTTGGTTCCGGGCCTTCCGGACTTGTGCGGGCCCGAGAGGGGGCTTGTGGCGCTCGGACGGCGGTCCGGGGCGCTTGGGGGCATCCTGGTGGCGTACCTGCGTGTCGGGCCCGCTTGCATTTGTTTTGACCGAACTCGGTGAGGTAGGTACGCTCAGACCTTGTGCCTGGGGTGTGCCTGGGCTCATGTGCGTGTCCTCAACCGCACAGCGAGCCAAGACCGGCCACCGTAATTCTGCGCTTTTCCGCCTTGCGGCGGGAGTCTGCAGCATTCGACACACCCGACCGCGTGGGTCGGCGACGTTCCAGGTTAGCTTCACTAACGGCACACAGAAACCGGAGAAGTAGTGCCTACGATCCAGCAGCTGGTCCGTAAGGGCCGGCAGGACAAGGTCGAGAAGAACAAGACGCCCGCACTGGAGGGTTCCCCCCAGCGTCGCGGCGTCTGCACGCGTGTGTTCACGACCACCCCGAAGAAGCCGAACTCGGCCCTCCGTAAGGTCGCGCGTGTGCGTCTGACCTCCGGCATCGAGGTCACGGCCTACATTCCGGGTGAGGGACACAACCTGCAGGAGCACTCCATCGTGCTCGTGCGTGGTGGCCGTGTGAAGGACCTGCCGGGTGTTCGCTACAAGATCATCCGCGGTTCCCTCGACACCCAGGGTGTCAAGAACCGCAAGCAGGCCCGCAGCCGCTACGGCGCCAAGAAGGAGAAGTAAGAATGCCTCGTAAGGGCCCCGCCCCGAAGCGCCCGGTCATCATCGACCCGGTTTACGGTTCTCCTCTGGTGACCTCGCTGATCAACAAGATCCTGCTCAACGGCAAGCGTTCCACCGCTGAGCGCATCGTCTACGGCGCCATGGAAGGCCTCCGCGAGAAGACCGGCGCTGACCCGGTCATCACGCTGAAGCGCGCCCTCGAGAACGTCAAGCCGTCTCTCGAGGTCAAGTCCCGCCGTGTCGGTGGCGCCACCTACCAGGTGCCGATCGAGGTCAAGCCCGGTCGCGCCTCCACCCTCGCGCTGCGCTGGGTCGTGGGTTACTCCCGCGCCCGCCGTGAGAAGACCATGACCGAGCGCCTCATGAACGAGCTGCTGGACGCCTCGAACGGCCTCGGCGCTTCGGTCAAGAAGCGTGAGGACACGCACAAGATGGCCGAGTCCAACAAGGCCTTCGCGCACTACCGCTGGTAGTCGCTACCCACATCGAGAACCGAGAGAAGACTGAGCCTTATGGCCACCACTTCGCTTGACCTGGCCAAGGTCCGCAACATCGGGATCATGGCCCACATCGACGCGGGCAAGACGACGACCACCGAGCGCATCCTGTTCTACACCGGTGTGTCTTACAAGATCGGTGAGGTCCACGACGGCGCTGCCACGATGGACTGGATGGAGCAGGAGCAGGAGCGCGGCATCACGATCACGTCCGCCGCGACGACCTGTCACTGGCCGCTCGAGGACGTCGACCACACCATCAACATCATCGACACCCCGGGTCACGTCGACTTCACCGTCGAGGTGGAGCGTTCCCTGCGTGTGCTCGACGGTGCCGTGACGGTGTTCGACGGCGTCGCCGGCGTCGAGCCGCAGTCCGAGACCGTCTGGCGTCAGGCGGACCGCTACGGCGTTCCGCGTATCTGCTTCGTCAACAAGCTCGACCGCACCGGTGCCGAGTTCCACCGCTGCGTGGACATGATCAGCGACCGCCTTGGTGCGCAGCCGATCGTCATGCAGCTCCCGATCGGTGCCGAGGCCGACTTCAAGGGCGTCATCGACCTGGTCCGTATGAAGGCCCTGGTCTGGTCCGCCGAGGCGGCCAAGGGCGAGATGTACGACGTCGTCGACATCCCGGCCACCCACACCGAGGCTGCCGAGGAGTACCGCGGCAAGCTCGTCGAGGCCGTCGCCGAGAACGACGAAGAGATCATGGAGCTGTACCTGGAGGGCCAGGAGCCTTCCGAGGAGCAGCTGTACGCCGCGATCCGTCGTATCACCATCGCCTCCGGCAAGGGCAAGGGCACCACGGTCACCCCGGTGTTCTGTGGCACCGCGTTCAAGAACAAGGGCGTTCAGCCCCTGCTCGACGCGGTCGTGCGCTACCTCCCGTCGCCCGTCGACATCGAGGCCATCGAGGGCCACGACGTCAAGGACGCGGACCTGGTCGTCAAGCGCAAGCCGTCCGACGACGAGCCGCTGTCGGCGCTGGCGTTCAAGATCATGAGCGACCCGCACCTCGGCAAGCTCACCTTCGTGCGCATCTACTCCGGCCGTCTGGAGTCCGGCACCGCCGTGCTGAACTCCGTGAAGGGCCGCAAGGAGCGCATCGGCAAGATCTACCGCATGCACGCGAACAAGCGTGAGGAGATCGAGTCGGTGGGCGCCGGTGACATCGTCGCCGTCATGGGCCTGAAGCAGACCACCACCGGTGAGACGCTCGCGGACGAGAAGAACCCGGTGATCCTGGAGTCCATGGACTTCCCGGCGCCGGTCATCGAGGTCGCGATCGAGCCCAAGTCCAAGGGCGACCAGGAGAAGCTGGGTGTCGCCATCCAGCGTCTCGCGGAGGAGGACCCCTCCTTCCAGGTGCACACCAACGAGGAGACCGGCCAGACCGTCATCGGCGGTATGGGCGAGCTTCACCTCGAGGTGCTGGTCGACCGGATGAAGCGCGAGTTCAAGGTCGAGGCCAACGTCGGCAAGCCTCAGGTCGCGTACCGCGAGACGATCCGCAAGGCCGTCGAGCGCGTGGACTACACCCACAAGAAGCAGACCGGTGGTACCGGTCAGTTCGCCAAGGTGCAGATCGCGATCGAGCCGATCGAGGGCGGCGACGCCGCGTACGAGTTCGTGAACAAGGTCACCGGTGGTCGTATCCCGAAGGAGTACATCCCTTCGGTCGACGCCGGTGCGCAGGAGGCCATGCAGTTCGGCATCCTGGCCGGCTACGAGATGACGGGCGTCCGCGTCACGCTTCTCGACGGTGCCTACCACGAGGTCGACTCCTCCGAGCTCGCCTTCAAGATCGCCGGTTCGCAGGCCTTCAAGGAGGCCGCGCGCAAGGCGTCCCCCGTGCTCCTCGAGCCGATGATGGCCGTTGAGGTCACCACGCCCGAGGACTACATGGGTGATGTCATCGGTGACATCAACTCCCGCCGTGGCCAGATCCAGGCCATGGAGGAGCGTGCCGGTGCCCGTGTCGTCAAGGGCCTGGTGCCGCTGTCGGAGATGTTCGGCTACGTCGGCGACCTCCGCAGCAAGACCTCGGGTCGCGCAAGCTACTCGATGCAGTTCGACTCCTACGCCGAGGTTCCGCGGAACGTCGCCGAGGAGATCATCGCGAAGGCCAAGGGCGAGTAACTCACCCGAGTACACGCTTTAGGCTTGACGCCGTATCCGTCGGGGCGATTCCCCGCGAACCCGTGAGGCTCGCCCCGGCGGACGGCAATCCAGCAAAGATCACCCTGGCGCCGATGAGTAAGGCGTACAGAACCACTCCACAGGAGGACCCCAGTGGCGAAGGCGAAGTTCGAGCGGACTAAGCCGCACGTCAACATCGGCACCATCGGTCACATTGACCACGGTAAGACGACCCTCACGGCCGCCATTACCAAGGTGCTGCACGACGCGTACCCGGACCTGAACGAGGCCTCGGCCTTCGACCAGATCGACAAGGCTCCTGAGGAGCGCCAGCGCGGTATCACCATCTCCATCGCGCACGTCGAGTACCAGACCGAGTCGCGTCACTACGCCCACGTCGACTGCCCCGGTCACGCGGACTACATCAAGAACATGATCACCGGTGCCGCCCAGATGGACGGCGCCATCCTCGTGGTCGCCGCCACCGACGGCCCGATGCCGCAGACCAAGGAGCACGTGCTCCTGGCCCGCCAGGTCGGCGTTCCGTACATCGTCGTCGCCCTGAACAAGGCCGACATGGTGGACGACGAGGAGATCCTGGAGCTCGTCGAGCTCGAGGTGCGTGAGCTCCTCTCCGAGTACGAGTTCCCGGGCGACGACCTGCCGGTCGTCAAGGTCTCGGCGCTCAAGGCGCTCGAGGGCGACAAGGAGTGGGGCCAGTCGGTCCTGAACCTGATGGCCGCCGTCGACGAGGCGATCCCGCAGCCCGAGCGTGACGTCGACAAGCCGTTCCTGATGCCGATCGAGGACGTCTTCACGATCACCGGTCGTGGCACCGTCGTCACCGGCCGTATCGAGCGTGGTGTCCTCAAGGTCAACGAGACCGTCGACATCGTCGGTATCAAGCAGGAGAAGACCACCACCACGGTCACCGGCATCGAGATGTTCCGCAAGCTGCTCGACGAGGGCCAGGCCGGTGAGAACGTCGGTCTGCTCCTCCGTGGCATCAAGCGCGAGGACGTCGAGCGCGGCCAGGTCATCATCAAGCCCGGTTCGGTCACGCCGCACACCGAGTTCGAGGCCCAGGCCTACATCCTGTCGAAGGACGAGGGTGGCCGTCACACCCCGTTCTTCAACAACTACCGCCCGCAGTTCTACTTCCGTACCACGGACGTGACCGGCGTGGTGACCCTCCCCGAGGGCACCGAGATGGTCATGCCGGGCGACAACACCTCCATGACCGTCCAGCTGATCCAGCCGGTCGCCATGGAGGAGGGCCTCAAGTTCGCCATCCGTGAGGGTGGCCGGACCGTCGGCGCCGGCCAGGTCACCAAGATCAACAAGTAAGTCTTGTTGGTTTGACCTGGTAGCTCTTCACGAGCACCAAGCAGGAGGCCCCGCACCGGAAGGTGCGGGGCCTCTTCGCGTTTCCGTACGTCCTCGCGTTTCCGTATGTCCTGCGCGGCTGGTACGTCCTCCCGGACCGGTGCGTCCTACCCGGCCGTACCGGCCTCCGGTTGCCAGATCCAGGGGTGCGCGTCCGCGCCCATGCCGACCGCCGTGGCTCCGGAGCGGCCCACGAGGAGCGCGGGGGAGTCCAGTGACTCCGTGCCCTGGCTGCGTGTCAGCACCCTTGAACCCGAACGGAGTTGGACCCGGCCGCGGAGGTCCTTGCCGAGCAGCACCGGGCCGCCCCGGGCCACGGCCGCGCTCACCGGGCCGTATCCGTCGAAGCGCTCCTTGCGGGTCCGGGCCGGGGCGCCGCCGGCCCGGACCGCGATCACCGCCGCGGACGTCGGCTTGCGGTAGTAGAGCTCGACGCCGCCGTCGTCCGTCGGGAGCGCGGCGATCGGACCTCCGGGCACCGGCAGCGCGCTGCCGCCGTCCGGCTTGAAGGCGAACTCCTCACCGAGGACGTCCTGCGCCCAGTGGTGCACGGTCTCCCGCCCCGCGCCGAAGACATGGACCCGGCCCGCGCCGTCCACGACCGCCGAAAGACCGTCCTGGATCTCGCCTCCGCCGAGGTCCCGCCAGCGGTCCCAGCGCCCGTCGGTGTCCCGTACGCGCGTGCTGATCCCCTTGTCGGCGTTGCGCACGAAGAGGTGGACCCGCCCGTCCGGGGCGGTCACCGCGACCGGGACACCGATACGGCGGCCCCGGTCGTCGTCCCGCTCCGGATTGCCGAGCCCGTTCCAGGCGAGGAACTCCCCGCCCGGCGTACGCTGTTCCAGCAGCACCACCTCGCGGCGGTTCGGTCCGCCGTGGCCGCCGATCGCGGCGAAGCGCAGCGCGAAGACGAGCTGCCGCCCGTCCTTCAGGGCCGCCGAGCCGAGCGCCGGCGCGAGCGGCCCGCCGCCCAGGTCGTCCGGGTTGCCCCACTGTCCGCTGCCCCGCTCGGTCTCCCGCCACCGCACGGCACGCAGCCCGATCACCCCGTACGCGGCAAGCCGCCCGTCGGGCTCGGTGGTGACGACGGGGCGTGCGCCCGGATAGCGGTGGTGGGTTGAGCGGACCCAGCCCTTCTTGTTCGTCAGCGGGCGGACGCCGCCCACGTTGTAGTCGCCGCAGCCGGAGGGGTTTCCGCACTCCCACTCGGGGTCGCCGCCGTACGGGACGAGATGGGCGGCCTTCTCCTGTAGCACCTTCGACGGGAGATTCTTGGGCCAGTGGCGGTTGTAGTAGCCGCGGAAGGCCGTGGCGACGAAGCCGGGGACCCGACCGCCGTCCTGGGTCGCCTCCGCCACCCAGCGCACCATCGCCGCCCAGCTGAACGACGCGACGGCGGTGTGGTCGGCGTGGTCCGAGTAGCCGCGCTGTTCGCTGTCCTTCTTGCGGGTCGCCTCGTCGCTGTGCTGGATGTCCGGGTCGGGGTCCAGGGTCTGGATCACGGTCGGCCGGTACTGCTCCATCAGCCCGACGAGTACGTCGACGAGTTCGTCGTAGTCGTACGACACGGCCCTGCGCTGCGGGGAGTCCTTGGCGACGACGGTGCTTAGGCCCAGCGCCCGGTCCTGCCAGAGGCTGGGGATCGCCATGTAGCGGCGGGTGGTGTGCATGGGGAGGTTCAGGAAGATCAGCTCGACCCGGCGGTGTCCGTTGGTGAGCGTGTTGATCTCGGCCTCGTGGTCCCGGCGGAGGGCGGCGACGCCCTTGGTCCAGTCGGTGAACGCGTCAAGTCCGAGGAGCGTCGCGTAGGCCTGCCGCAGGCCCTGGTGGCGGGCGGAGGAATAGGCGTCCCTGTCCGCCGGGACGTCCCAGTTCCCCGGTATGTGGTTCTTCCCGTCGTGCTCCCCGGCGGTGACATAGACGCAGACGAGCGGCACCCCGGCGTCCAGCATCCGCTGCGTGTCCGGGTTCATGAAGTACAGGTCGTCGTCCGGGTGGGCGAGGATCTGCATCAGCTGCGCGCGGCGCGAGCTGGCAATCGGCATTCCGGGCGCGGGGTCCGCGGTGGGCGTGGGCCGCCGGGGCGTGGGCACGGAGCAGGCGCTGAGGGCGGTGGCTCCGGCCGCGGCTGCGATGGCGGCGATGACGCTGCGGCGGCGCGGGCGCGGGCGCGTGCGCGTGCGCGGGCGTCCGGGCCGGGCGGCGGTGACGTGGTCGGCCGTGCCGGTGGCCGTGGAGTCGAAGCCGCCCGGGCGGGCGGACGCGGGCATGCCTCGCGCAGCGCTGTCGTTCACGTGTGGTGCTCCGTCCGCTTCCCCCCGCAGCGGTCGGGCGTGGCCCCCGGCTGCGTACTGTGATCTCCCCGGATGGCGGACGGCAGGGCCGGTCGGAGCCGCCATCCGCGATCAGCTAGACGGAATTTCGATGCTCAGGGTTGCGCGGGACGCCGCGTGCGGCCGGCGGCCCGGCGTGCCCGAGCGGCCCCGGCAGATCCTGTCCGTCCTGTCCGGTCGATCACACGTGCCGGCGGCCGGGGCCGGCGTCACCGCAGCGTCGGAACCTCGCCGCAGTCCGCCCAGGCGAGCGTGACACCTGGCAGTCCCCTCAGCCATCGTTCGGCGATCTCCGCGAGAAGGGCCTTGTCCGGGGGAGTGGCGCCGAGGCCGATGGCGTACCGGGCCCCGGACCGGTCGGTCGCGAACGGGCGCGGCCAGGCGTGGACGTCCGGTGCGCCCGCCTCCTCCAACGCCGTGAGCAGGGCGCGCATACGGCCACGGACGCGACCCTCGTCAGGGCCGTCCGGGACGGTCAGGACCGCCCAGGCCGCATGGCGGCGGTGCAGCGGCGGCGGGGAGAGGAGCTCCGGCCAGGGGTCCGCTCCGGACTCCGCGGCCGCGTCCAGGATCTCCCAGGCGCGGAACAGCTCCTGGGCCAGCAGATCGCGGCCGCCCGCGCTGACCTGGTCGGTACAGGACCTGACCGGTTCGGTCGGGGTCAGGACCAGGGGCTCGCGCCAGTCCCACACGGCCCAGGTGGCGAAGAACTGCCGGAGCCGCCCGGCGGCCGGGAGTCCTCCGGTCTCGTGGGCGGTACGGGCAGCGAGGACGGACCAGGCCAGGCCCGGCAGCCCGCCGAGCGGGGCCGAGTCCAGGCCGCGGGCCCTCGCCCAGGCCTTGACCTCCGTGGCGAGCCGGGCGAAGGCGTCCCGGTGGGCGCCCGCCGCGTCGAGCACCGCGTCCGCGTCGCTGACCGCGCTGAGTGCGATCGCCGCGGCGTCGCCCAGCTCGGCCCGGCGCGCGACCGCCTCGGCGGGGTCGAGGTCCCCGGTCGCCACGACGACGAGGTCGACGGCCAGGTCGCCGACCCGCAGCCGCAGCCCGGGCACCCGCGCCCCGACGACCTCGCGTACGTCGGTGGCCTCCGGCAGAGCCGCGGCGACCCGGGCCCGTACCTCCTCGATCCCGGTCCCGCCCGGCAGTGCGGCCACCAGATCCAGGTCCGCACCGGTCAGGGCGCACCCCATGCGCCGTGAGCCGACGACGTGGACGATGCCGTCGGCCAGTGCGTCGGAGATGCGCTGCGCGGTGCGCCGGGCGTGTGCTTCGCGGTCGGGGGCTCCGGGTGCATCGGGGTTCGGTGCGACGGCTCCCTCCTCGGACACCCATCGCACCTCGCCCGTCCCCAGCGCGACCGTCGCCCGCACCCGCATCGGCTCGTCGCCCCGCCGGGACAGCAGGACCACGTCACCGACGCGTGCCGTCATGCCGTCGAGCAGGGCCTCGCAGTGGGCGGCGAGCTGCTGCGGATCGCGGGTCCTGCCCAGCGAGAGATGCGGGGTGAAGCCCGTGGCGCGGCCCCCGCAGCGGGGGAAGCGCTCTTCCAGCGCGCGGCGCAGTTCCGCCCAGGGCGTCGCGTCGGCCGCCGCGGGGTCGAGCCAGACGGTGGCGTCCTCCCGGTGCCCGAAGCTGTGCACCCCTTCGAGCCGTGCGGTGAACGGCGGTGTCCCCGCCGCCGCCTCGGAGAGCAGCGGGGCCGCCCGCTCGAAGTCGCACTCCGGTACGAAACCGAAGAGCACATTGACATGCGGCGGCCAGCGGTGGATCTGCCGGTCGTGCTCGCGTCGGATGTGCTGGATCGGCGGCCACAGTTCCCGCGGGGGGATCCAGGCGACGGCTGTCCGGGCCGTCGCCCGGACGGCGAGCACCTCGGCCGGCGCATCGCCGCCGCCGAAGCTCAGGTCCGCCGCCACGGCGTAGTGGTCCGAGGCGTACAGCCCGTCGGGCGCCGGAGTGTCGCCCAGCAGGGCCGCCCCGTCCACCCTGAGCCCCTCCGTCCCCGGTCCCTCGGCCCGCAGCAGCACGCGGTCCAGCCGGGACGCCCGTCCGGACAGCGACGACACCCGGGCCAGCGGATTGACGCCCGGGTCGAAGGTGGGCGTCCGGTCGCCGTGCCCGTGCGCCTCGCTCCAGGCGTCGCGCATCCCGAGCGTCGTCTCCGGCAGGTCCCCGCCGTCGTTGAAGTCGCCCAGCAGGACCACGTCACCCTCGACACCTGCCAGCCCCTCGGCGAGCCGCACCAGCTCGGCCTCCCGCCGGGCCGCCCCGCCCTCGGAGTGATCGCTGCTCAGATGGGTCGCGGCGACGACGGCCCGACCGGCCGCCGTGTCCACGACCAGCGCCGTGACGGCCTTGTGCGGGCCGAGGACATGGACCCCCGCCTCCCGCACCGGCAGCCGGCTGAGCAGCAGCACTCCGCAGTCGTCGACGTCCTTCCCGGCCGGGTCGGTGCCGAGCGTGTACGCCTCCCGCACCCAGGGCGCGTCCAGCAGCATCGCGAGCAGCTCCGTCTCGACCTCCTGGAGGGCGATGACGTCCGCGTCGGCCTCGCGAAGAGCCGCCAGCAGCATCGGCCGGCGCCGGACGGTGTCGATGCGGTCGCTGTCGTACCGGTCCCACAGCGTGTTCCAGGTCAGTACGCGCAGCCCGCCGGCCGCCGGGACGCCCCGAGGCGCGTCCGCGGCCACCCAGCCGCGTGCCGCGTCCCACACGTACGGCGTGCGGGCCGAGAAGAACGGCGACCGCAGCCGACGCGGGTCCCGTATCCGCCCGGCGTCCGTCGCGTCGATGCGGTCCACACCCGCGGACCGGTCCCAGACCACTTCGCCGTCGGCCTCGAAGAACAGCACCCGGTGCCACGGGATCTCGCCGGCAGGGTCGAAGTCGTCCAGCGGCATCCGCTTGGGCGCGGCGCCGCGCTGGTTGATCCCCATCACGAAGCGGGCCGGGTCGAACCGCGGATCCCACTGGACCCGGTGGTAGATCTCCTCGCTGGTACGCACCTACGCCTCCTCCTCGACGGTCCCGCCCGCGCCGATGTACCAGGTGCGGTGCGCCTGTCCGGGGTACGGCGGGACGAACCGGTGCAGCTGCGCGGTGAGCACCTCGGGCGGCACCGGGTGCGCCCGCTCCGCATTGCGCCGGACCAGCTCGTCCTCGCCGACCAGCACCACCGCGTGTGTGACGAGGGCGTCGCGGCGGTGCGCGACCGCGTGCACCAGGGAACGCTGGTGCGGGTTGAGGGATGTGGCGTCCCACACCACGGTCCCACCTTCCGCCAGTGCCGTGCCGAGCCGGTCGAGACCCGCGCGCAGGACCTCCCCGTTCGCACGCTGGTCGGCGCGTGAGCCCCGGGCCTCGCGCAGCTCGTCGAGAGAGACGTACGTATCGACTCCGCCGAGGCGCCGCGCGAAGGTGCTCTTGCCGCTGCCCGACGGGCCGACCATGTGGATCAGCCGGGGGAAGTCCCCGGACCGCCACCGCCAGGTCGCCGCGACGGCCTCCTCGACGGTCCGGATCCGCCCGCGCGCGTAGGCGTCCCGCGCCTCGGCCCAGCAGCGGCCGGCCGTGTCCGCCTCAAGATCGGCGAACGCCTCCTTCAGCGCGGCCGGCGGCCCGGCGTCCTCCGCGTGCAGCGCGGACCACTCCACCTGGTCGCGCGCTTCGGCATCGGGTGCGACCGCCCCCGCGACGGCGTGCAGCACGTCCAGGTCGACGGCGTACGACATCCGTACGAGCCCGGACCTGCGCTCCTCGTCGGGATACGGGCGGTGCAGCCCGGTGTGCAGCCCGACCAGGTCAGCCACGCGCCGTGCGAGCGGCAGGCCGAGCGGCCGCGCCAGCCGCCCCGCGAGCGACCCGCGCCGGCTCTTGTGCAGCAGCGCGGCCAGCACGCCGGCGAGCCGCGCGTCCCCGGTCCTGTCGAGGCGGGCGCCCACGTCGGCGGCCGCGGCCTCGTCCCCGTCCGGTACTCCCACGGCGGCCGCCAGCGCCTCGGTGTCCGGCGTCGCCCCCGACCTGACCGCCCACAGCGCGGCGGACGGCCCCAGTCCGTTCGCCACGACAGCGGCATGCATCCAGTGCGTACCGGTCTGTACGTGCCCGGGCCGCACCCACTTGGCGACCCGTCGGCCGAACTCCTCCAGGCCGAAGCCGTCGACCGTCCGTACGACGTACCCCTCCTGGCGCCCGGTCTCCAGCCGGATCCCGCGCAGAGCCCGCTCGGCCGCCTTGTCGAGGGTGCCCCGCCACAGCACCGGCGGTACGGGGACCCCCAGCTCCCGCAGGAATCCCACGGTCCGGTCCCAGTCGAGACAGCGGCCGTCCGCGTCCCAGACGGAGAATCCGTAGAACCAGCTCTCCAGCTCCTCGTACGCGATCGAGTGCCGTGCGTACATGTTCTCCCCGCACACCCGCCACCCCGCGGGTATCCGGTCCGCGATCCGCCCCTGAAGCCCCTTCACCCAGGCCCGCGACGGATGATGCGCCGAATCCAGCGACCGCGCGTGCAGCCCGTCGGCGTACAGCGTCGTGTTCTCGCCGTCGAGCTTCTCGGTGACGACGACCTCCCGCCCGGCGAACCCCGACAGATCGGCGACCCGTACGTCGTCGGAAGCCGCGCCGGGCGACCACGGCAGATGCGGCGTCCGCGGATAGTGCGTCCGCGGATGGTGCGTCCGCATGATGATCGAGCCCCCGGTTGTCGGCATGTGGTGCACGGTCACTCTAGGAGCGCGGGGAGCGGTGCTCGATCGATTATCCGCCAGGCTCCAGTCGGCTACTCGTCGCCGAAGATCTCCTCGGCGGCGGAGACGGTGACGGCGCGGGCGAGCCACGTACGCAGAACCTCGCGGTCGTCACAGGTGGTGACGCGCTCGCGGGTCTCGTCTGAGACCGCGATGCCGCGCTTCTCCAGCACGAGGAGGACATCCTCGGTGCGGCTCTCGGCGCGGCCCTCGGCGCGGCCCTCGGCTCGGAGCTCTTCGGAGATGGGCGACTTGAAGAACGACAGGTCGACGGCCATCAGGTGCCTCCACAGTTCTGCGGCTGGGCGCCTGCCCAGGCCTTGTGCGATGAGTTCGGCGAGGGTGGTCGAGCGCACATGCCGATGGCGTGTCTCGTCGGCGACCGTAGGCGGACAACGTGTGCTGGGTACTGGCGAGTTGGGGAGGTTCACCCGCAGGAGTGAGAACGTCTGGCGGACGGGCCCAGCTCCGTCCGTACGAGGTCCAGCTCGGCCCACAGCGTCCTGCGCGGGACGGGCCCGGACGCAGCCCCAGCGGGTCCGCGAGCGCTGCGAGCAGCAGTGGTCCGCGCCCCGACTCGTTGTCGGCCGAGGACGGCTGGGGATGGCGGCCCGGGAGAGGGCTGCGCGTGTTCGTCACCTCGATGCGAAGCGCCCGGTCGGCCCCGCGCCGGTCGCACGCCCCCTGTCGTGCGGGCACATCTGGCCGCATTCGTCGTGTACGTCCCCCTGCCCCTGACCGACGGCAGGAGCGCGCACGCACCATGATCCGCCAGCTTGTATCCTCCGCCCACCTGTTCGTGGAATGTCCACGGCAGCGTTGTGAAACTCAGGGTGGGGACAGTGGGGCAGAACGCACCGGAGGGGCGGCCCGAGGGCGGGTCGTCGGTGTCGGACGAGGAGTTGGCGGAGTTCCTCAGCCGAGCCGAGAAGGACCGCGGAGCCGGCGCACCGAAAGAGCCGTCCGCCAGGGCGCGCATGGTGACCGAGCGGCTGCGCGCGGAGGACGAGCGCCGCCGTAGGGAAGGGAAGCCGGCCGAGCCGGAGGGCTGGCGGACCGGGCCCGCATGGCAGGAGACGAACGGGGGCGCGAGGAAGCGCCGCCGCGTCGCGCTGGCGCTCGGGATGCTGGCCACCGTCGCGCTCGCTGTCGTCGCCGTACGGCCACTGGTCACCGACGGGCTGCCCGGCGACGCGGACAAGAGCGCCGCGCCGCTCTCCGCCGAGACGGTCCGGCCCACCGCCGCGCCGTCCGAGGAGCTGTTCCCGGATCTGCCGACCCTCAAGGAGCCGTTCCGGGGCTCGCCCGCGGTCCGCTGGGCGGACGGGGCCGCCGGTATCCAGGTGCCCGAGGCCAAGGCCGTCGGCGGGATGAGCAAGGACCAGGTCGCCCACGCGCTGCGCAGTACCAAGGAACTGCTGGTCGCCTCGAACCTCGATCCGGCCGCCCTTCGCGGTGAGCGCCCGGCGGCCGCGCTGGCACTGCTCGATCCTCGCCAGAAGGACGTCCACGGCCTGCTCGAGCGGGCTGTGCGCGAGCCCGGCAAGGACCAGGACCCGCTGTGGATGTTCAGCCGTTTCGACCCTGCCGAGGTGCGCCTGGTGGGTGACGTGGTCAAGACGCGGGGGCGGATGACCTTCGGCAAGGGGGAGCGCAGCGGCGAGGTGCAGGTGCACGCCGACTACACCTTCGTTTATCCCGTGGTGAAGGCGAAGCCCGGAGCGGACGAGGTGACGCGGACCGTCGTCCGCCGCCAGATGACGTTCGCCCTGTACGACCCGGCCGAGGTGGTGACCACCCGCGGCAGGCTGTACGTGCTCCGGTGGGACATGACCAGCGGAAACTCCGACTGCGCCAAGGACGGCGACGGCTTCCTGCGGCCGCTGTTCGCGGAGGATCTTGCGGGTGGTGCGGCGCCCGGGGCGTCGGGCCCGGCCGTGGACCCGTACGACCGCAGCAAGGACCTCGCCGACCTCCCGCAGGAATGCGGCACGGTCACCCGGACCTGAGCGGTGCCCACCGAACCGCGGGGCGCCGCCTGCGTACCTGAGGTGTACCTGAGCAGAACCTGCCAAGCCGCGGGTGCTTCGCGCGCCGCGGTTTGACACCCAACCCCGTCGGGGTAATGTCTTCCGCTCGATTGGCGGCCCGAGCGCCCCGTATGGCAGACTGTCGGGGTTGCTCGGTTGAGTGCCGATGCTGCGCGCCTCCCGCCGGGAGGACCGGAAGCGAGTCCCACAGTACTCGTCGTCCCAACTGCCTCACGGCAGCGCTGGGGCGGACGTACGGGAATCTTCCGGGAAGTGTCAGCGGGGCCCCGGCCAGGCACCCGGTGGGTCTTCGCCCCCGTTCAGCGGTCTCTTCTGCGGATCGCAATCCCCTCCAGCAGGGAATCCGTCACCGGATATCTGCGTAGCGGGAGTGCGACACGCCCGACCGCGTGGGTCGGAGGAGAGGGCTGGTAACACCGGGTTCCAGAGCGTTACGAGACAGACAGGACTACGAAGTAGCCATGGCGGGACAGAAGATCCGCATCCGGCTCAAGGCCTACGACCACGAGGTCATCGACTCCTCGGCGAAGAAGATCGTCGAGACGGTGACCCGCACTGGTGCGTCGGTCGCGGGCCCGGTGCCGCTGCCCACTGAGAAGAACGTGTACTGCGTCATCAAGTCGCCGCACAAGTACAAGGACTCGCGCGAGCACTTCGAGATGCGCACGCACAAGCGCCTCATCGACATCCTCGACCCCACGCCGAAGACGGTTGACTCGCTGATGCGTCTCGACCTGCCGGCCGGCGTCGACATCGAGATCAAGCTCTGAGGTGACGCGCGAGATGGCTAAGCAGATCAAGGGCATCCTGGGCGAGAAGCTCGGCATGACTCAGGTCTGGGACGAGAACAACCGTGTCGTCCCGGTCACCGTCGTCAAGGCCGGCCCCAACGTCGTCACCCAGGTCCGCACGAACGACACCGACGGCTACGAGTCGGTCCAGATCGCCTTCGGCGAGATCGACCCGCGCAAGGTGAACAAGCCCCTCAAGGGCCACTTCGCCAAGGCCGACGTCACCCCCCGTCGTCACCTCGTCGAGATCCGTACCGCCGACGCCGGCGAGTACACCCTCGGCCAGGAGATCACCGCCGAGGTCTTCGAGGCGGGCGTGAAGGTCGACGTCACCGGCAAGAGCAAGGGCAAGGGCTTCGCCGGTGTCATGAAGCGTCACAACTTCAAGGGCCTCGGCGCCGGTCACGGCACCCAGCGCAAGCACCGCTCTCCCGGCTCCATCGGTGGCTGCGCCACCCCGGGCCGTGTGTTCAAGGGCCTCCGCATGGCGGGCCGTATGGGCAACGAGCGGGTCACCACCCAGAACCTGACCGTCCACGCCGTTGACGCGGAGAAGGGTCTGCTGCTCATCAAGGGCGCGGTTCCTGGTCCGAACGGCGGCCTCGTCCTGGTCCGTACCGCGGCCAAGGGGGCCTGAGGTAACCGATGAGCACCATTGACATCCTTTCGCCCGCTGGCGACAAGGCCGGTAGCGTCGAGCTCCCCGCGGAGATCTTCGACGCCAAGGTCAGCGTTCCGCTGATCCACCAGGTCGTCGTCGCGCAGCTGGCCGCTGCCCGTCAGGGCACGCACAAGACCAAGACCCGCGGCGAAGTCCGTGGTGGCGGCAAGAAGCCTTACCGCCAGAAGGGCACCGGCCGCGCCCGTCAGGGTTCGACCCGTGCGCCGCAGTTCGCCGGCGGTGGCGTCGTCCACGGCCCCGTGCCGCGTGACTACTCGCAGCGGACCCCGAAGAAGATGAAGGCCGCCGCCCTGCGCGGTGCCCTCACCGACCGGGCCCGTCACTCCCGTATCCACGTCGTCTCCGGCGTGGTCGAGGGTGCCGCCTCCACCAAGGCCGCCAAGACGCTGTTCGGCAAGATCTCGGAGCGCAAGAACCTGCTCCTGGTCGTCGACCGCAGCGACGAGGCCGCGTGGCTGTCCGCCCGCAACCTGCCCCAGGTGCACATCCTGGAGCCGGGCCAGCTGAACACGTACGACGTGCTCGTCTCCGACGACGTGGTCTTCACCCAGGCCGCTTTCGAGTCCTTCGTGTCTGGCCCCAAGGCCGCTGAGACCGAAGGGAGCGAGGCCTGATGTCCGAGGCCACGATCACCAGCAAGAGCTTCACGGACCCGCGCGACCTGCTGATCAAGCCGGTCGTCTCCGAGAAGAGCTACGCGCTGCTGGACGAGAACAAGTACACGTTCGTCGTCGACCCGCGTGCGAACAAGACCCAGATCAAGCAGGCCGTCGAGGCGGTCTTCAAGGTCAAGGTCACCGGGGTCAACACGATCAACCGCCAGGGCAAGCGCAAGCGCACCCGCACCGGTTTCGGTAAGCGCGCCAACACCAAGCGCGCCATCGTGACCCTTGCCGAGGGCGACCGTATCGACATCTTCGGCCAGGCCTCCTAACGGAGAGCCCTGGTCCGAATATCGGACGAGGACTGAGAAATGGGTATCCGCAAGTACAAGCCGACGACTCCGGGCCGTCGTGGCTCCAGCGTCGCCGACTTTGTCGAGATCACGCGGTCCACGCCGGAGAAGTCGCTGGTCCGTCCCCTGCACAGCAAGGGCGGCCGTAACAACGCCGGTCGTGTGACCGTTCGCCACCAGGGCGGTGGCCACAAGCGCGCCTACCGAGTGATCGACTTCCGTCGTCACGACAAGGACGGCGTGCCGGCCAAGGTCGCGCACATCGAGTACGACCCCAACCGCACCGCGCGCATCGCTCTTCTGCACTACGCGGACGGCGAGAAGCGCTACATCATCGCGCCGCGTGGCCTGAACCAGGGCGACCGTGTCGAGAACGGCCCGGCCGCCGACATCAAGCCCGGTAACAACCTGGCGCTGCGCAACATCCCGGTCGGTACGACCATCCACGCCATCGAGCTGCGGCCCGGCGGCGGCGCGAAGTTCGCCCGTTCCGCGGGTGCCTCCGTGCAGCTGCTGGCGAAGGAGGGCTCCATGGCCCACCTTCGTATGCCGTCCGGCGAGATCCGCCTGGTCGACGTCCGCTGCCGCGCCACCATCGGCGAGGTCGGCAACGCCGAGCAGTCGAACATCAACTGGGGCAAGGCCGGCCGTATGCGCTGGAAGGGCGTCCGCCCGACCGTCCGCGGTGTCGCCATGAACCCGGTCGACCACCCGCACGGTGGTGGTGAGGGCAAGACCTCCGGTGGTCGCCACCCGGTCTCCCCGTGGGGTCAGAAGGAGGGTCGTACTCGTTCTCCCAAGAAGGCGAGCAACAAGTACATCGTCCGCCGCCGCAAGACGAACAAGAAGCGCTAGGAGCGGGTTTAGATGCCGCGCAGTCTCAAGAAGGGGCCCTTCGTCGACGACCACCTCATCAAGAAGGTGGACGTTCAGAACGAGGCAGGCACCAAGAACGTCATCAAGACCTGGTCCCGTCGCTCGATGATCGTCCCGGCCATGCTGGGCCACACGATCGCGGTGCACAACGGCAAGACCCACGTCCCGGTGTTCGTCACCGAGTCGATGGTCGGCCACAAGCTCGGCGAGTTCTCGCCGACTCGCACCTTCCGCGGCCACGTCAAGGACGACCGGAAGTCGAAGCGCCGCTAATCGCGGGGTGGAACGACTATGACTTACACCGAAGGGACAACCATGGAAGCCAGGGCCCAGGCGCGGTACATCCGCGTCACGCCCATGAAGGCCCGCCGCGTGGTGGACCTCATCCGTGGCATGGATGCCACGGAGGCTCAGGCGGTCCTGCGTTTCGCCCCGCAGGCCGCGAGCGTGCCGGTCGGCAAGGTGCTGGACAGCGCCATCGCCAACGCCGCGCACAACTACGACCACACGGACGCCTCTTCGCTGTTCATCAGCGAGGCGTACGTGGACGAGGGCCCGACCCTGAAGCGGTTCCGTCCGCGTGCTCAGGGCCGTGCCTACCGGATCCGTAAGCGGACCAGCCACATCACCGTGGTCGTCAGCAGCAAGGAAGGAACCCGGTAATGGGCCAGAAGGTAAACCCGCACGGGTTCCGGCTCGGCATCACCACGGACTTCAAGTCCCGGTGGTACGCCGACAAGCTGTACAAGGACTACGTCAAGGAAGACGTCGCCATCCGTCGGATGATGACGTCCGGCATGGAGCGCGCCGGTATCTCGAAGGTTGAGATCGAGCGCACCCGTGACCGCGTGCGGGTGGACATCCACACCGCGCGTCCCGGCATCGTCATCGGCCGCCGTGGCGCCGAGGCCGACCGCATCCGCGGCGACCTCGAGAAGCTCACGGGCAAGCAGGTCCAGCTGAACATCCTCGAGGTCAAGAACCCCGAGGTCGACGCTCAGCTCGTGGCCCAGGCCGTTGCCGAGCAGCTGTCCTCCCGCGTCTCCTTCCGCCGCGCCATGCGCAAGAGCATGCAGTCGGCCATGAAGGCGGGTGCCAAGGGCATCAAGATCCAGTGTGGTGGCCGTCTCGGCGGCGCCGAGATGTCCCGCTCGGAGTTCTACCGCGAGGGCCGTGTGCCGCTGCACACGCTCCGCGCGAACGTCGAGTACGGCTTCTTCGAGGCCAAGACCACCTTCGGCCGCATCGGCGTGAAGGTCTGGATCTACAAGGGCGACGTCAAGAACATCGCCGAGGTCCGCGCCGAGAACGCCGCTGCCCGCGCCGGCAACCGCCCGGCCCGTGGTGGCGCTGACCGCCCGGCCCGTGGTGGCCGTGGTGGCGAGCGTGGCGGTCGCGGTCGTAAGCCGCAGCAGCAGTCCGCGCCGGCTGCCGAGGCCCCCAAGGCCGACGCCCCCGCCGCCGCTCCGGCTGCTGAGAGCACCGGAACGGAGGCCTGACCGACATGCTGATCCCCCGCAGGGTCAAGCACCGCAAGCAGCACCACCCCAAGCGCCGCGGTATGGCCAAGGGTGGTACGACGGTTGCGTTCGGCGAGTACGGCATTCAGGCCATGACTCCGGCGTACGTGACCAACCGCCAGATCGAGGCGGCTCGTATCGCGATGACCCGCCACATCAAGCGTGGCGGCAAGGTCTGGATCAACATCTACCCGGACCGCCCGCTGACGAAGAAGCCTGCCGAGACCCGCATGGGTTCCGGTAAGGGTTCCCCGGAGTGGTGGGTCGCGAACGTGCACCCGGGCCGGGTCATGTTCGAGCTGTCCTACCCGAACGAGAAGATTGCACGTGAGGCTCTGACTCGCGCGGCTCACAAGCTGCCGATGAAGTGCCGGATCGTCAAGCGCGAGGCAGGTGAAGCGTGATGTCGGCCGGTACCAAGGCGTCCGAGCTGCGCGAGCTGGGCAACGAGGAGCTTGTTGCCAAGCTCCGCGAGGCCAAGGAAGAGCTGTTCAACCTCCGCTTCCAGGCGGCGACCGGTCAGCTCGAGAACCACGGCCGGCTGAAGGCCGTCCGCAAGGACATCGCGCGGATCTACACCCTGATGCGTGAGCGCGAGCTGGGCATCGAGACGGTGGAGAGCGCCTGATGAGCGAGAGCAACGTGACTGAGAACACTGAGACCAACAGCGCCTCCGGCGCGGGCTCGCGCGGTTTCCGCAAGACCCGTGAGGGTCTGGTCGTCAGCGACAAGATGGACAAGACCGTCGTCGTCGCCGTCGAGGACCGTGTCAAGCACGCGCTGTACGGCAAGGTCATCCGCCGTACGAACAAGCTCAAGGCCCACGACGAGCAGAACGCCGCGGGTGTCGGCGACCGCGTCCTCCTCATGGAGACCCGGCCGCTGTCCGCGACGAAGCGCTGGCGCGTCGTCGAGATCCTCGAGAAGGCCAAGTAATTTTGCGGGGGGCTCACGCCCCCCGCATGCCCCCCCGCTGGGGCCTCGGCCCCAGCACTAGTTCCGCCAGGCTCCGGGGACTGCTCACGCGGTCCCCGGGGAACCAGCAGACGATCAGGAGATAAGACGTGATCCAGCAGGAGTCGCGGCTTCGCGTCGCCGACAACACTGGTGCCAAGGAGATCCTTTGCATCCGTGTTCTCGGTGGCTCGGGCCGCCGCTACGCGGGCATCGGTGACGTCATCGTCGCCACCGTCAAGGACGCGATCCCCGGTGGCAACGTGAAGAAGGGTGACGTCGTCAAGGCGGTCATCGTTCGCACCGTCAAGGAGCGCCGCCGCCAGGACGGCTCGTACATCCGCTTCGACGAGAACGCCGCCGTCATTCTGAAGAACGACGGCGACCCTCGCGGCACCCGTATCTTCGGCCCGGTGGGCCGTGAGCTGCGCGAGAAGAAGTTCATGAAGATCATCTCGCTCGCGCCGGAGGTGCTGTAAGCATGAAGATCAAGAAGGGCGACCTGGTTCAGGTCATCACCGGTAAGGACAAGGGCAAGCAGGGCAAGGTCATCGCGGCCTTCCCCCGCGAGGACCGTGTCCTGGTCGAGGGTGTCAACCGGGTCAAGAAGCACACCAAGGCCAACCAGCCGGGCCGTGCGTCGCAGGCCGGCGGCATCGTCACCACCGAGGCCCCCATTCACGTGAGCAACGTTCAGCTCGTCGTGGAGAAGGACGGCAACAAGGTCGTGACCCGCGTCGGTTACCGCTTCGACGACGAGGGCAACAAGATCCGCGTTGCCAAGCGGACGGGTGAGGACATCTGATGGCTACCACCACCACTCCGCGTCTCAAGACGAAGTACCGCGAGGAGATCGCGGGCAAGCTGCGTGAGGAGTTCTCCTACGAGAACGTCATGCAGGTTCCCGGCCTCGTGAAGATCGTGGTCAACATGGGTGTGGGCGACGCCGCCCGCGACTCCAAGCTGATCGAGGGTGCCATCAAGGACCTCACCACGATCACCGGTCAGAAGCCGGCCGTCACCAAGGCCCGCAAGTCCATCGCGCAGTTCAAGCTGCGTGAGGGCCAGCCGATCGGTGCCCACGTCACGCTTCGTGGCGACCGCATGTGGGAGTTCCTGGACCGCACCCTGTCGCTCGCGCTTCCGCGCATCCGCGACTTCCGTGGCCTGTCCCCCAAGCAGTTCGACGGCCGTGGCAACTACACCTTCGGTCTCACGGAGCAGGTCATGTTCCACGAGATCGACCAGGACAAGATCGACCGCGTCCGGGGTATGGACATCACCGTGGTGACCACGGCGACCAACGACGCTGAGGGCCGTGCCCTTCTCCGTCACCTCGGCTTCCCGTTCAAGGAGGCGTAAGCGAGATGGCGAAGAAGGCTCTGATTGCCAAGGCTGCTCGTAAGCCCAAGTTCGGTGTGCGTGCGTACACCCGCTGCCAGCGCTGCGGCCGTCCGCACTCCGTGTACCGCAAGTTCGGCCTGTGCCGCGTGTGCCTTCGTGAGATGGCTCACCGTGGCGAGCTGCCGGGCGTGACCAAGAGCTCCTGGTAGTTCCGGATTTCCGGAATTACTGGAGGCTCTCGGTAAGCAACGGGACGGCGGGGCCCTCCTCACACATGCCGTAGGCTTGTGGGGTTGGGCGCCCGCCGCCCTGATCGACTTACTACGCCGTAGGTCCCCGCGCCGCACCCGTCCCGCCCATGTGTGGGGAGAGGGATGGCGCATACAGGAAACCCCGGCGAGAGAGGCCGAAGGCCAATTCATGACCATGACTGATCCGATCGCGGACATGCTGACTCGTCTGCGTAACGCGAACTCGGCGTACCACGACTCCGTGACGATGCCGCACAGCAAGATCAAGTCGCACATCGCGGAGATCCTCCAGCAGGAGGGCTTCATCACGGGCTGGAAGGTCGAGGACGCCGAGGTCGGCAAGAACCTCGTCCTCGAGCTGAAGTTCGGTCCGAACCGTGAGCGCTCCATCGCGGGCATCAAGCGGATCTCCAAGCCCGGTCTCCGGGTGTACGCGAAGTCCACCAACCTGCCGAAGGTACTGGGCGGCCTGGGCGTGGCGATCATCTCCACGTCGCACGGGCTCCTCACCGACAAGCAGGCCAGCAAGAAGGGTGTGGGCGGGGAAGTCCTCGCCTACGTCTGGTAGTCGGGAACGGAGGAGAAGAAACATGTCGCGTATCGGCAAGCTCCCCATCTCGGTTCCCGCCGGCGTGGATGTCACCATCGATGGCCGTACGGTCCAGGTGAAGGGTCCCAAGGGCACCCTCAGCCACACCGTTGCCGCGCCGATCGAGATCGTGAAGGGTGAGGAAGGCGTTCTGAACGTCACCCGCCCGAACGACGAGCGTCAGAACAAGGCCCTGCACGGCCTGTCCCGCACGCTGGTGGCCAACATGATCACCGGTGTGACCCAGGGATACACCAAGGCGCTTGAGATCAGCGGTGTCGGTTACCGCGTTGCCGCGAAGGGCTCCAACCTGGAGTTCCAGCTCGGCTACAGCCACCCGATCCTGGTGGAGGCCCCCGAGGGCATCTCCTTCAAGGTCGAGTCGCCGACCAAGTTCTCGGTCGAGGGCATCGACAAGCAGAAGGTCGGCGAGGTCGCCGCGAACATCCGCAAGCTGCGCAAGCCCGACCCGTACAAGGCCAAGGGCGTGAAGTACGCGGGCGAGGTCATCCGCCGCAAGGTCGGAAAGGCTGGTAAGTAAGCCATGGCATACGGCGTGAAGATTGCCAAGGGCAAGGCCTACAAGGGCGCTTCCCTGAAGCGTCGCCACATCCGCATCCGCAAGAAGATCTCGGGTACCCCGGCGCGTCCGCGTCTGGTCGTCACCCGGTCCAACCGCGGCATCACGGCTCAGGTCATCGACGACCTCGCGGGTCACACCCTCGCGTCGGCGTCCACCCTGGACTCGTCCATCCGCGGCGGCGAAGGCGACAAGTCGGCGAAGGCGAAGCAGGTCGGCCAGCTCGTGGCCGAGCGTGCCAAGGCCGCCGGCGTCGAGGCTGTCGTGTTCGACCGTGGCGGCAACCAGTACGCCGGGCGCATCGCCGCCCTGGCGGACGCCGCCCGCGAAGCCGGCCTGAAGTTCTGAGCCGGTTCCGTAGCTCAGCGGAAAACGAAGAGAGGTAATTCCAATGGCTGGACCCCAGCGCCGCGGAAGCGGTGCCGGTGGCGGCGAGCGGCGGGACCGGAAGGGCCGTGACGGCGGCGCAGCTGCCGCCGAGAAGACCGCTTACGTTGAGCGCGTTGTCGCGATCAACCGTGTCGCCAAGGTTGTGAAGGGTGGTCGTCGCTTCAGCTTCACCGCGCTGGTCGTGGTGGGCGACGGTGACGGCACCGTGGGTGTCGGTTACGGCAAGGCCAAGGAGGTGCCGGCCGCCATCGCCAAGGGTGTTGAGGAGGCCAAGAAGCACTTCTTCAAGGTCCCCCGTATCCAGGGCACCATCCCGCACCCGATCACGGGCGAGAAGGCCGCGGGCGTCGTCCTGCTCAAGCCTGCTTCCCCCGGTACCGGTGTTATCGCCGGTGGCCCGGTGCGTGCCGTGCTGGAGTGCGCCGGCGTTCACGACATCCTGTCGAAGTCGCTCGGCTCGTCCAACGCGATCAACATCGTGCACGCGACCGTGGAGGCCCTGAAGGGCCTGCAGCGTCCCGAGGAGATCGCGGCTCGCCGTGGTCTGCCGCTCGAGGACGTCGCCCCCGCGGCCCTGCTTCGTGCGCGTGCGGGAGCGGGTGCGTAATGGCCCGCCTCAAGATCACGCAGACGAAGTCGTACATCGGCAGCAAGCAGAACCACCGCGACACCCTGCGTTCGCTTGGCCTGAAGAGGGTCAACGACGTGGTCGTCAAGGAGGACCGCCCCGAGTTCCGCGGAATGGTGCACACCGTCCGCCACCTCGTGACGGTTGAGGAGGTCGACTGATCATGGCGGAGAACAACCCGCTCAAGATCCACAACCTCCGTCCCGCCCCGGGCGCCAAGACCGCCAAGACCCGTGTGGGTCGTGGTGAGGCGTCGAAGGGTAAGACGGCCGGTCGTGGTACCAAGGGCACGAAGGCCCGCTACCAGGTTCCGGAGCGCTTCGAGGGTGGGCAGATGCCCCTCCACATGCGTCTCCCGAAGCTGAAGGGCTTCAAGAACCCGTTCCGCACCGAGTACCAGGTCGTGAACCTGGACAAGCTGGCCGCGCTCTACCCGCAGGGTGGCGAGGTCACGGTGGCCGATCTGGTCGCCAAGGGTGCGGTGCGCAAGAACAGCCTCGTCAAGGTCCTGGGCCAGGGCGAGATCTCCGTGGCGCTGCAGGTTTCGGTTGACGCCGTCTCCGGCTCCGCCAAGGAGAAGATCGCCGCCGCCGGCGGCACCGTCACCGAGCTCGTCTGAGACGAGCCGATGGCTTGAACATCGACCGGGGATGCCTCGCAACGGGGGCATCCCCGGTTGGTCGTTCCAAGCGGGGCACACTCGCCGGTAAGGTGGCGTGCGTTGTTGCTGTTATCCCTTGGGGGGCGACCCCCTGGCCGTGAGGTCCGCCCACAGGGCACTCCGAGCGGCTCTTGACTCATACGTATTCGTCGAACCTCAAGACCGTCACCTCTGACGCTTTGCGCGGGGGTCGCAGGAGGCACCGTGCTCACCGCGTTCGCCCGGGCGTTCAAGACGCCCGACCTGCGCAAGAAGCTGCTCTTCACGCTCGGCATCATCGTGCTGTACCGGGTCGGCGCACACATCCCCGTCCCCGGTGTCAGCTACGAGAGTGTCCAGATCTGTGTGGACCAGGCATCGAAGAACAACAACAGCTTGTTCGGCCTCGTCAACATGTTCAGCGGCGGAGCGCTGCTGCAGATCACGATCTTCGCGCTCGGCATCATGCCGTACATCACGGCGAGCATCATCCTGCAGCTGCTGACCGTGGTCATTCCGCGCCTGGAAGCCCTCAAGAAGGAGGGCCAGTCCGGCACGGCGAAGATCACGCAGTACACGCGCTACCTCACGGTCGCCCTCGCCGTGCTGCAGGGCACCGGTCTGGTGGCCACCGCCCGCAGCGGTGCGCTGTTCTCCGGCTGTTCGGCCGCCCGTGACATCGTCCCCGATCAGTCGATCTTTGTGACCGCCACCATGGTGATCACGATGACCGCCGGTACGGCCATGGTGATGTGGCTCGGTGAGCTGATCACCGACCGCGGTATCGGCAACGGCATGTCGATCCTCATGTTCATCTCGATCGCGGCCGGCTTCCCCGGCGCGCTGTGGGCCATCAAGGAGAGCGGCAAGCTCGCCAAGGGCTGGATCGAGTTCGGCACGGTCATTCTGATCGGCTTCGTGATGGTCGCCCTCGTCGTCTTCGTCGAGCAGGCCCAGCGCCGTATCCCGGTGCAGTACGCGAAGCGCATGATCGGCCGCAGGTCCTACGGCGGTACGTCCACATACATCCCGCTCAAGGTGAACCAGGCGGGTGTGATTCCCGTCATCTTCGCGTCGTCGCTGCTCTACATTCCCGCCCTGATCGCGCAGTTCTCGAACTCCAACGCGGGCTGGAAAACCTGGATCGAAACCCATCTGGTCAAGGGTGACCACCCGTACTACATCACTCTGTACTTCCTGATGATCGTGTTCTTCGCCTTCTTCTACGTGGCGATCTCGTTCAACCCCGAGGAAGTCGCGGACAACATGAAGAAGTATGGTGGCTTCATCCCGGGTATCCGGGCTGGTCGACCTACTGCTGAGTATCTGAGCTATGTGCTCAACCGGATCACTTGGCCGGGCTCGCTGTATCTGGGTCTGATCGCTCTTGTGCCGACGATGGCGTTGGCAGGCTTCGGTGGTGCGAACCAGAACTTCCCGTTCGGTGGCACCAGCATCCTCATCATCGTGGGTGTCGGTCTCGAGACCGTGAAGCAGATCGAGAGCCAGCTCCAGCAGCGCAATTACGAAGGGTTCCTCCGCTGATGCGAATCGTCCTCGTCGGACCGCCCGGTGCCGGCAAGGGAACGCAGGCCGCGTTCCTTGCCAAGAACCTGTCGATCCCGCACATCTCCACGGGCGACCTCTTCCGGGCCAACATCAGTCAGGGCACGGAGCTCGGCAAGCAGGCCAAGGCGTACATGGACGCCGGCAACCTGGTGCCCGACGAGGTCACCATCGGGATGGCCAGGGACCGCATGGCTCAGCCGGACGCCCAGAACGGGTTCCTGCTCGACGGCTTCCCGCGCAACGTCTCGCAGGCCGAGGCGCTCGACGCCGCGCTCGCGGTCGACGGCGTGAAGCTGGACGCGGTGCTGGACCTGGAGGTCCCCGAGGACGAGGTCGTGAAGCGGATCGCGGGTCGCCGCATCTGCCGCAACGACAGCGCGCACGTCTTCCACGTCACGTACAGCCCGGCGAAGACCGAGGGCGTCTGTGATGTCTGCGGCGGCGAGCTGTACCAGCGCGACGACGACTCCGAGGAGACCGTGCGCAAGCGGCTCGAGGTCTACCACACGCAGACCGAGCCGATCATCGACCACTACCGGGCCCAGGGCCTCGTGGTCACCATCTCCGCGCTCGGCAAGGTCACCGACGTGACCGAGCGGGCGATGGAGGCGCTGCAGAAGGACCGGGCCGCCCAGGCCTGAGCCACGCTGCAACTCTGAAGCTCTATGCGACAACGGCCGCGGTGTCCCAGGGACGCCGCGGCCGTATCGTTGATTACCGACGCATACCGACGAAACACTCTCCGAACCTGAAAGGCGCCGGCCCTCATGGTGCAGATCAAGACCCCCGAGCAGATCGCGAAGATGCGCGAGGCGGGGCTGGTCGTCGCCGCCATCCATGCGGCAACCCGTGAGGCCGCGGTTCCCGGCGCCACCACGAAGGATCTGGACGAGGTCGCCCGCAAGGTGATCGCCGACCACGGCGCCAAGTCGAACTTCCTGGGGTACGGCGGCTTCCCCGCCACCATCTGCACCTCGGTGAACGAGGTCGTGGTCCACGGCATCCCGGACGAGAAGACGGTCCTCAAGGACGGCGACATCATCTCCATCGACGCCGGCGCGATCGTCGACGGCTGGCACGGCGACGCCGCGTACACCGCCTTCGTGGGTGACGGTCACGCCCCGGAGCTGATCGAGCTCTCCCGGGTGACCGAGGAGTCCATGTGGGCCGGAATCGCCGCGATGAAGAACGGCAACCGGCTCGTCGACATCTCGCGGGGGATCGAGACGTACATCCGCCGCCAGCCGAAGCCGGGCGGCGGTAAGTACGGGATCATCGAGGAGTACGGCGGCCACGGCATCGGCACCGAGATGCACATGGACCCGCACCTGCTGAACTACGTCTCGCGCAAGCGGGGCAAGGGCCCGAAGCTGGTCCCCGGCTTCTGCCTGGCCATCGAGCCAATGGTGTCGCTCGGCACCCCGCACACCGAGGTCCTCTCGGACGACTGGACGGTCATCACCATCGACGGCACCTGGTCCTCGCACTGGGAGCACTCGGTGGCGCTGACGGAGGAGGGCCCGCTGGTGCTCACCGCCCCGGACGGCGGAAGGGCGAAGCTGGCGGAGCTGGGCGTCACGGCAGCCCCGGACCCTCTCGCATAACGATCTCCGCGTTGGGCAAACTTCTCTGATTCGTCTTTTCCAGGGGCCTGACGTAGACTGACTCGTCGGCTCTCGTGTACCCGTATGTCCGCATGCGGCGACGAGAGTCGATCAAGGTAGCCGATTCGAAGGGCGAAGCGTGGCCAAGAAGCAAGGTGCCATCGAAATTGAGGGCACCGTGATCGAGTCCCTGCCGAACGCCATGTTCAAGGTGGAGCTCCAGAACGGTCACAAGGTCCTCGCGCACATCTCCGGCAAGATGCGGATGCACTACATCCGTATCCTCCCGGACGACCGGGTCGTCGTGGAGCTGTCTCCGTACGACCTGACGCGTGGCCGGATCGTCTACCGGTACAAGTAGATCTTGCCCTCACCCCCTCCCGTGGGGTGCTGGCACTGACCCGGAGAACCTCACATCCCATGAAGGTCAAGCCGAGCGTCAAGAAGATCTGCGACAAGTGCAAGGTGATCCGCCGTCACGGCCGGGTCATGGTCATCTGCGACAACCTGCGCCACAAGCAGCGCCAGGGCTGACGCACGCCAACCTGCACTTCGCAGTACTTCGCGCGACGCAAGCAATACGTACACAAGCAGTGCCCGTCCAAGCCGCACGGTTTCCGAACCACGCGGCTGACGACACCTCCGGCGGGGGCCGGGGACCCGGACGTACCACTTCTCCAGCAAGGGGAGGTCGGCGGTCGGGAGCGGTACTGCGGAAGACCCCCGAACACCACAGGAGCCATTGAATGGCACGCGTTTCCGGTGTTGACATCCCGCGCGACAAGCGTGTGGAGGTCGCACTCACCTACGTCTTCGGTATCGGCCGCACCCAGTCGAAGGCGACTCTCGCCGCGACCGGTGTGAACCCGAACACCCGCGTTCGTGACCTGGCCGAAGAGGACCTGGTCAAGATCCGCGAGTACGTGGACGCCAACCTCAAGACCGAGGGTGACCTCCGTCGCGAGATCCAGGCCGACATCCGGCGCAAGGTCGAGATCGGCTGCTACCAGGGTCTGCGCCACCGTCGTGGCCTGCCCGTCCACGGTCAGCGCACCAGCACGAACGCTCGTACCCGCAAGGGCCCGCGTCGCGCCATCGCCGGTAAGAAGAAGCCGGGCAAGAAGTAGTCCACAGCGGACGCTCATCAGCGGTCTTCGCTGTAGGACCGACCACCTCCTCTCCATCTGGAGTTAAGACATGCCCCCCAAGGGACGTCAGGGCGCTGCCAAGAAGGTGCGCCGCAAGGAAAAGAAGAACGTCGCTCACGGCCACGCGCACATCAAGAGCACGTTCAACAACACCATCGTTTCGATCACCGACCCGACCGGCAACGTGATCTCCTGGGCCTCCGCCGGCCACGTCGGCTTCAAGGGCTCGCGCAAGTCCACCCCCTTCGCCGCGCAGATGGCCGCCGAGTCGGCCGCCCGCCGCGCGCAGGAGCACGGCATGCGCAAGGTCGACGTCTTCGTCAAGGGTCCCGGCTCCGGCCGTGAGACCGCGATCCGCTCCCTCCAGGCCACGGGCCTCGAGGTCGGCTCGATCCAGGACGTCACCCCCACGCCGCACAACGGCTGCCGTCCCCCCAAGCGCCGCCGCGTCTGACGCGTCGCGCTTGACCTGAGTGTTCGGGCGGTACGGCCCCCTTTCGGGCCGTACCGCCCGTACCCTTGAAGTACGCAACAGTGAAACCATCGGGCTCCGCCCGATGGCCGTCGGACGTCAAATAGTGGGCGTCCACGACTGAAGGAAAAACACCATGCTGATCGCTCAGCGTCCTTCGCTGACCGAAGAGGTTGTCGACGAGTACCGCTCGCGGTTCGTCATCGAGCCGCTGGAGCCCGGCTTCGGCTACACGCTCGGCAACTCTCTGCGCCGTACGCTCCTCTCCTCGATCCCGGGCGCTGCTGTCACGTCCATCCGGATCGACGGTGTCCTGCACGAGTTCACCACCGTGCCGGGCGTCAAGGAAGACGTCACCGACCTCATCCTGAACATCAAGCAGCTGGTCGTCTCCTCGGAGCACGACGAGCCCGTCGTGATGTACCTGCGCAAGCAGGGTCCGGGTCTGGTCACCGCCGCCGACATCGCGCCCCCGGCCGGTGTCGAGGTCCACAACCCCGACCTCGTCCTCGCCACGCTGAACGGCAAGGGCAAGCTGGAGATGGAGCTCACCGTCGAGCGCGGTCGCGGCTACGTCTCCGCCGTGCAGAACAAGCAGGTGGGCCAGGAGATCGGCCGGATCCCGGTCGACTCCATCTACTCGCCGGTGCTCAAGGTCACCTACAAGGTCGAGGCGACCCGTGTCGAGCAGCGCACCGACTTCGACAAGCTGATCGTCGACGTCGAGACCAAGCAGGCCATGCGTCCGCGCGACGCCATGGCGTCGGCCGGTAAGACCCTGGTCGAGCTGTTCGGTCTGGCGCGCGAGCTCAACATCGACGCCGAGGGCATCGACATGGGCCCGTCCCCGACGGACGCCGCGCTCGCTGCCGACCTGGCGCTGCCGATCGAGGAGCTGGAGCTCACGGTCCGCTCGTACAACTGCCTCAAGCGCGAGGGCATCCACTCCGTGGGTGAGCTCGTCGCCCGCTCCGAGGCCGACCTGCTCGACATCCGCAACTTCGGTGCGAAGTCGATCGACGAGGTCAAGGCGAAGCTGGCCGGCATGGGCCTGGCCCTCAAGGACAGCCCGCCCGGATTCGACCCGACCGCCGCCGCCGACGCCTTCGGCGCCGACGACGACGCGGACGCAGGCTTCGTCGAGACCGAGCAGTACTGATCTGAGTCGCGGCTCGCGTCTTCGGCCGGGGGTTCGGGGGTTGTCCCCCGGATGAGCACAGTGTCGAGACCGAGCAGTACTGATCTGAGCTGCGGCTCGCGTCTTCGGCCGGGGGTCCGGGGGTTGTCCCCCGGATCAACACCGCGTCGGGACCGAGCAGTGCTGAGAGATTTGCGGGGGGCTCACGCCCCCCCGCACCTGCCCCCTCGCGACCGCCTGGGGGAACTGACATCGGTACCTGATACGGCCGGTGCAGATCACAAGGAGAAACACCATGCCGAAGCCCGCCAAGGGTGCCCGTCTGGGCGGCAGCGCCGCGCACGAGAAGCTGCTTCTCGCGAACCTCGCGAAGTCGCTGTTCGAGCACGGCCGCATCACCACGACCGAGGCCAAGGCCCGCCGCCTGCGTCCGGTCGCCGAGCGTCTGATCACGAAGGCGAAGAAGGGCGACATCCACAACCGTCGCCTGGTGCTGCAGACGATCACGGACAAGAGCGTCGTCCACACGCTCTTCACCGAGATCGCTCCGCGCTACGCCGAGCGTCCGGGTGGTTACACCCGGATCACGAAGATCGGCAACCGTCGTGGTGACAACGCCCCGATGGCCGTGATCGAGCTCGTCGAGGGCGAGATCGCGAAGAAGGCCACGGTCGCCGAGGCCGAGGCCGCCACCAAGCGCGCGGTCAAGGAGGCCGACGAGGCCAAGGTCGAGGAGACCAAGGCCGAGGACGCCGCCGAGGCTCCGGCCGAGGAGTCGAAGGACGCCTGAGCGTTCTGAGACGGCTTTACGGCTGACGGACGGGCCCGTTCCCCTTTGTGGGGGCGGGCCCGTTCCTGCTGAAAGGGATTACGAGACGTGAGCGATGACGTGAGGCCCGGCTTCGTACGGGTGCGGCTGGACCTGTCGTACGACGGCAAGGAGTTCTCGGGCTGGGCCAGGCAGACCCGCGGGCAGCGGACCGTGCAGGGCGAGATCGAGGACGCGATCCGTACGGTGACACGGTCGTCGGAGACGTACGAGCTGACCGTCGCCGGACGCACCGACGCGGGGGTGCATGCCCGGGGGCAGGTGGCGCATGTCGATCTGCCGCAGGCGGTGTGGGACGACCACCGGGAGAAGCTGCTGCGGCGGCTCGCAGGGCGGCTGTCGCACGACGTGAGGGTGTGGAAGGCCGAGGAGGCCCCCGCCGGGTTCAACGCCCGTTTCTCCGCGATCTGGCGGCGCTACGCCTACCGCGTCACCGACCACCCCGGCGGCGTCGACCCGCTGCTGCGCGGCCATGTGCTGTGGCACGACTGGCCGCTCGACGTGGACGCCATGAACGCCGCCGCCGAGAAGCTCCTCGGCGAGCACGACTTCGCGGCGTACTGCAAGAAGCGCGAGGGCGCCACGACCATCCGGACCCTGCAGGAGCTGCGCTGGGAGCGCGGCGCGGACGGGATCCTCACCGCGACCGTGAAGGCCGACGCCTTCTGCCACAACATGGTGCGCGCGCTGGTCGGCGCGATGCTGTTCGTCGGCGACGGGCACCGTCCCGTGGACTGGCCGGGCCAGGTGCTGGCCGCGGGCGTCCGTGACTCGGCCGTACACGTCGTACGGCCGCACGGACTCACCCTGGAGGAAGTCGGCTATCCCGCCGACGAGTTGCTGGCCGCGAGGAATCTGGCGGCCCGCAACAAGCGGTCGTTGCCCGCGTCACTGACCGGCGGGAGCGGTGGCTGCTGCTGACGCCTGCATCTCGCCCCGGCGCACGATCTGACGGAACGTGAACTCCGCCAGGTCGTCGCCCGGCTGGAACGCCTTGGTGTCGCCCTTGGTGATGGACTTTCCGTTCAGATAGCCGGTCGTGGTGAAGTAGGCGTAGCGGCCGTAGGAGTTGCCCACGAAGCGGCACACCGGGCCGCCCTTGCAGAAGCCTGCGACGCCCGAGCCGGCCAGCGGGGCGATGCTGCGCGCCGTCTGCTTCGCGGCGGCCTGTGCCTGGGCCTCCGTCGGGAAGACCGCGACACCGATGGTGACGGCCACGCCGTCCTTCGTGTACGTCGCGCGGATCACCTGGTCGCAGCCGTTGGACCGGAGCGCCGCGCCGAGCGAACCCTGGGTGGCCGAGGCGCAGTTGGTGGTGCGGGCGGTGGAGCCCTTGGCGTAGACCCGGTCGCCCATCGTCAGCTTCTTGCCCGGGTAGAGGGTGTCGGCGCTGAGGGGTGCCTTGTCCTTCTTCTCGCTGGAGATGAAGTCCTTCGGGTTGGGCGGGGGCGGCGGCGCGACCGACGAGAACGACGGCTCGGGCTGGGTGGTCTCGTTCGGCAGATCGGGCGCCGTGGGCAGATCAGTGGCGTTCTTGCCGGAGTCGCCGCCCTTGTTCGTGGACACGACGGCCGTGGCCACGATCGCGGCGATCGCGGCGGTCGCCAGCGCGCCGCCGCCGATCAGCAGCCACCTCTTGCGGCGTGTGCGCGCGGCCGAGGCGTCGGCCAGCGCCGCCCAGTCCGGCGTCTGCAAGGACTGCGACTGCTGCGACTGCTGTCCGTACTGCTGGTGCGGCTCCTGCGGCCACTGGGGTCCCCCAAAGCTCATGCCGCGCATCCTAAACCGGTTGGGCGGGAGCGTGTCCGCCGGTGAGAATGCCCGCCATGGGACATCTCGAGGCCGCGCATCTGGAGTACTACCTGCCGGACGGGCGGGTGCTGCTGGGCGACGTCTCCTTCCGGGTGGGGGACGGCTCGGTCGTCGCCCTCGTCGGGGCGAACGGTGCCGGCAAGACGACCTTGCTGCGGCTGCTCTCCGCGGGGCTGAAGCCGCACGGCGGGACCGTGTCGGTGAGCGGCGGTCTGGGGGTGATGCCGCAGTTCGTGGGCTCGGTGCGGGATGAGCGCACGGTCCGGGACCTGCTGGTGTCGGTGGCCCAGCCGCGGATCCGGGAGGCGGCACGGGCGGTCGACGAGGCCGAGCAGCTGATCATGACGGTCGACGACGAGGCCGCGCAGATGCGGTACGCGCAGGCGCTGAGCGACTGGGCCGAGGTGCAGGGCTACGAGGCCGAGACGGTCTGGGACATGTGCACCATGGCCGCGCTCGGCGTCCCGTACGAGAAGGCGCAGTGGCGGCTCGTACGGACGCTCTCCGGCGGTGAGCAGAAGCGGCTGGTGCTGGAGGCACTGCTGCGCGGCCCCGACGAGGTGCTGCTCCTCGACGAGCCGGACAACTATCTGGACGTCCCGGGCAAACGCTGGCTGGAGGAGCGGCTGCGGGAGACCCGTAAGACCGTGCTCTTCGTCTCCCACGACCGGGAGCTGCTGGCCCGCGCGGCGCAGAAGATCGTGGCGGTGGAGCCGGGGCCCGCGGGCAGCGACGTGTGGGTGCACGGCGGGAGCTTCGGCACGTTCCACGAGGCGCGCCGGGAGCGGTTCGCGCGGTTCGAGGAGCTGAAGCGGCGCTGGGAGGAGAAGCACGCCCAGCTGAAGAAGCTGGTGATCAATCTGCGGCAGGCCGCGTCGGTCAGCCATGAGCTGGCGTCGCGGTACGCGGCGGCCCAGACCCGGCTGCGGAAGTTCGAGGAGGCCGGCCCGCCGCCGGAGCCGCCGCGCGAGCAGGACATCCGGATGCGGCTGCGCGGCGGGCGTACCGGCGTGCGGGCGGTGACCTGCGAGAACCTGGAGCTGACGGGGCTGATGAAGCCCTTCTCGCTGGAGATCTTCTACGGTGAGCGGGTCGCGGTCCTCGGGTCGAACGGCTCGGGGAAGTCGCACTTCCTGCGGCTGCTGGCCGGGGAACAGGTGGCGCACAGGGGGACCTGGAAGCTGGGTGCGCGGGTCCTGCCCGGGCACTTCGCCCAGACCCACGCGCACCCCGAGCTGCTGGGCCGCACGCTCGTCGACATCCTGTGGACGGAGCATGCGAAGGACCGCGGCGGCGCGATGAGCGCGCTGCGGCGGTACGAGCTGGAGCGGCAGGGCGATCAGCCGTTCGACCGGCTGTCGGGCGGGCAGCAGGCGCGCTTCCAGATCCTGCTGCTGGAGCTGCGGGGGACGACGGCGCTGCTGCTGGACGAGCCGACGGACAACCTGGATCTGGAGTCGGCGGAGGCGCTGCAGGAAGGGCTCGAAGCGTACGAGGGGACGGTGCTGGCGGTGACCCACGACCGCTGGTTCGCGAAGAGCTTCGACCGCTACCTGGTCTTCGGCTCCGACGGGGTGGTGCGGGAGACCGGGGAGCCGGTCTGGGACGAGCGCAGGGTGGTGCGGGAGCGGTAGGGGGCGGGCGGCGTGGGGGAGAGGTCCCGGCCGTGGGGCCGAGGCGTTTTGACCCGCGTGGGTGCCCGAAGGTATTCTTCTGGTTCGTTATGCGTATTGGCTTGGTCGTTCTCACGCGAGGGGCCCTTACGCCGGTCCACCGGGCCGATGACCAGCGGCATGCACTCGGGTTGCGTCCCCGATGTGCGGCCAAGGCTGTCGTGATCGTCCGGGTGGCCTTAGGACCCTTCCCCCAAGCCCTAGGGCTTGGGGATACCCCAACACTGAGAAGCGAAGGCTACGACCGTGCGTACGTACAGCCCCAAGCCCGGCGATGTCACCCGCCAGTGGCACGTCATTGACGCCCAGGACGTCGTCCTGGGGCGTCTGGCGACCACTGCCGCCACCCTTCTGCGGGGCAAGCACAAGCCGATCTACGCGCCGCACGTTGACGCTGGTGACTTCGTCATCATCATCAACGCCGAGAAGGTGCACCTGTCCGGCAACAAGCGGACCCAGAAGATGGCGTACCGCCACTCCGGCTACCCGGGTGGTCTGCGTTCCGTCCGCTACGACGAGCTGCTCGAGAAGAACCCCGAGAAGGCCATCGAGAAGGCCGTCAAGGGCATGCTCCCGAAGAACTCCCTGGGCCGTCAGATGCTCTCGAAGCTGAAGGTCTACGCGGGCGAGAACCACCCGCACGCTGCTCAGCAGCCGGTTCCGTTCGAGATCACCCAGGTCGCGCAGTAAGTCCGGCCACCCCCTAAGACGAAAAGAATCTGAGGAGCATCGTGGCCGAGACCACCGCTGAGACCCCCGTCGAGGGCGAAGAGACCTACGCCGAGGTCACCACCTTCGAGTCCGACGTCCCCGTCGAGGGCGAGTACACGAGCGAGTCGCTCGCGTCCCGCTTCGGCGAGCCCCAGCCGGCTGCCGGCCTGGGTCGTCGCAAGAACGCCATCGCCCGCGTCCGGATCGTTCCGGGCACCGGCAAGTGGAAGATCAACGGTCGCACCCTTGAGGACTACTTCCCCAACAAGGTGCACCAGCAGGAAGTCAACGAGCCCTTCAAGGTGCTCGAGCTCGACGACCGCTACGACGTCATCGCCCGTATCTCGGGTGGCGGCGTCTCCGGCCAGGCCGGCGCCCTGCGCCTCGGCGTGGCCCGCGCGCTGAACGAGGCGGACGTGGACAACAACCGCGGCCCGCTGAAGAAGGCCGGCTTCCTGAGCCGCGACGACCGTGCCGTCGAGCGCAAGAAGGCCGGTCTGAAGAAGGCCCGCAAGGCCCCGCAGTACAGCAAGCGCTAATCCCGCCTGCTTGCCACATACGGCATACGTTCGCCCCGGCGGCACTCAGTGCCGCCGGGGCGTTCTGTTTCGGCCACCGGGGAGACCCCCCGGGGTGACACAGCTCGACGCCTCGGGCGTATAAACACAGGAACGCGCCAGAGGCTCGCGTTTTCGGAGCATTTTCGGAGGACACCAGTGGGACGACTCTTCGGCACGGACGGTGTGCGCGGTGTCGCCAACGCGGATCTGACGGCGGAGCTCGCGCTCGGTCTGTCGGTCGCGGCGGCGCACGTACTCGCCGAGGCGGGCACGTTCGAGGGCCATCGGCCGACGGCGGTGGTCGGGCGTGATCCCCGCGCGTCCGGGGAGTTCCTGGAGGCCGCCGTCGTGGCGGGTCTCGCGAGCGCGGGCGTGGACGTCCTGCGTGTCGGTGTGCTGCCCACACCCGCGGTGGCGTATCTGACCGGCGTGCTGGGCGCCGACCTCGGTGTGATGCTGTCGGCGAGCCACAACGCCATGCCGGACAACGGCATCAAGTTCTTCGCGCGCGGCGGCCACAAGCTGGCCGACGACCTGGAGGACCGGATCGAGTCCGTGTACGAGGAGCACCGCACCGGTGCGCCGTGGGACCGGCCGACCGGCTCCGGTGTGGGCCGTGTCCGCGACTACGACGAGGGTTTCGACAAGTACGTCGCCCACCTCATCGCGGTTCTGCCGAACCGGCTCGACGGGCTGAAGGTCGTCCTCGACGAGGCGCACGGCGCCGCGGCCCGGGTCTCGCCCGAGGCGTTCACGCGGGCGGGCGCGGAGGTCGTGACGATCGGCGCGGAGCCGGACGGGCTCAACATCAACGACGGCTGCGGGTCCACGCACCTGGACCTGCTGAAGGCCGCGGTCGTCGAGCACAAGGCCGACTTCGGTATCGCCCACGACGGTGACGCGGACCGCTGCCTCGCCGTGGACGCGGCGGGCAACGAGATCGACGGCGACCAGATCCTGGCGGTGCTGGCGCTGGCCATGCGCGAGGCGGGCACGCTGCGCGGCAACACGGTCGTCGCGACGGTGATGTCCAACCTCGGCTTCAAGCTGGCGATGGAGCGCGAGGGCGTGCAGCTCGTGCAGACCGCGGTCGGCGACCGGTACGTCCTGGAGTCGATGAAGGCCGAGGGCTACGCGCTGGGCGGCGAGCAGTCCGGCCACGTCATCGTCCTCGACCACGCCACGACGGGCGACGGCACGCTGACCGGTCTGATGCTGGCGGCGCGGGTCGCGGCGACGGGCCGCTCGCTCGCCGAGCTGGCGGGCGTCATGGAGCGTCTCCCGCAGATCCTGATCAACGTTCCGGACGTCGACAAGTCGCGTGTCGCCACCTCCGACGAGCTGTCGGCCGCCGTCGCCGACGCGGAGCGCGAGCTCGGCTCGACGGGCCGGGTCCTCCTGCGCCCGTCCGGCACCGAGCCCCTCGTCCGTGTGATGGTCGAGGCCGCGGACATCGACCAGGCGCGGTCGGTGGCGGGACGGCTGGCTGACGCGGTGAAGTCGGCGCTGGGGTGACGTGACGTGTGCGCAGGGGGTGGCCCCCCTGCGCGAACCCCCCTGGCGGGGCGCGGTGCGGGCGGGTCCCTGTCCCGGCGTCCCGGACCTCGCGGGGGTGATGGTGTGCCCGGTGCGGTGCGCCTCCGGCGGGGGCGGTGACGGTGTGCCCGGTGCCGTGACGGCGTCCGGTGTGTCCGTCCTCAATCTCCCCCTACGCCCTGCGGCGTGGGGGGACCCCCAGACGGGCTCGGGGGGCGCCGGTGGGTGGTGGGGCGGGGCCCCTCCGGGCTCACCTCCTCGGAAATCGGTGGATACGGCGTCATCCGGAACCACCACCCGATTTCTCCCCCTAGGACTTCGTCCTGGGGGGGACCCCCAGCGAGGGGCGACCCTGCACGGCCCCGCACCGGCCCGCTTTCCGACCGCGGGCCGTGAGGGGTGGGGCCGCTTTGGCCCGGGTCCGGGCCGGTGGGTGGTGGCGCGGGGCCCCTCCTGGGGGGACCCCCAGCGAGGGGCGACCCTGCACGGCCCCGCACCGGGTCGTCCCGCGTCTGCGGCCCGGTGGGATCCGGTCCGTTCGCCGGCTGAGGTCCGGTCGGGGTGCCGATGGGCCGCCGTTCGGCCCAGCCGTGTGTGTGGCGATGCGGGGGCCGCTGGTCGGGCTCGTACGTTCAGGTCGTATGACGGACGTATCGAGGGAGCTGCCCAGTCGGCGCGCTGCGCTTGCCGGGCTCGTCGGTGGGGCTGCGATGGTCGCCGGGTGCACACGCTCGGACGCGGCCCCCACATCCAGCCCCAGCCCCACGGCGTCGCCCCCCGCCGGCGCGGGCGGTCCGACGCCCGGAGTGATGACGCTCTTCAAGGACCCGGGGTTCAACTTCAACGGGCTCTTCGCGCTCGGCGGGTCCGGCTTCGGCGCCGCTGAGGTCGGTGAGGTGCTCACCGCCGTGAACACCATCAACAAGGCCGGCCTCTCCTCGCAGACGTACGTCGAGACCTTCAGGAAGCTCGGCGACCAGCTGATGGAGGCACCCGAGGACAGCAAGCCCGACGACCAGACCACGCGTTTCCGTTCGCTGAGGGCCGCGCAGTACTACGCCCAGGCGCTGTTCTTCGTCCTCGGCTCCGACGACCCCGGCAGCGAGGAACAGCTCTACAAGGCCGGACGCGGTGCCTGGGACAGGTTCTGCGACCTGTGCGACCCGGCGCCGGTGAAGACGAACGTCCCGTACGGGAAGTCCCCGCTGCCCGTGTGGTTCTTCCGTCCGGACGAGGCCGAGCAGCGCCGCCCGACCGTGATCCTCACCAACGGCAGCGACGGGCAGAACGTCGACATGTGGACCTACGGCGTCTCGGCCGCCCTGGACCGTGGCTGGAACGCCCTGGTGTACGACGGGCCCGGTCAGGGACAGCTGCTCTTCGTGGACCAGGTGGTCTTCACCCCGACCTGGGAGAAGGTCGTCACTCCGCTCGTCGACTGGCTGGTCGCCCGCCCGGACGTGGACACCGACAAGATCGCCCTGACCGGGCTGAGCATGGCCGGCGACCTCGCGCCCCGTGCCGCGGCCTTCGAGCAGCGGATCGCCGCTCTGGTGGCGATGCCCGGCTGTGTGAACCCGTGGCTGGGTTTCCCCGCGGAGCTCCGGGAGCTGGTCACCCCGGACAAGGAGGAGACCAACGAGGTCTGGAACAAGGAGGTCGTTCCCGAGCTGTCCCCGGCCGATGCCGCGACGATCAAGAAGCGCTTCGAGCCCTTCTCCGTCCCGGCGATGCTGGCCGCCCGCGAGGGCAAGATGTTCACCGACCTGTGGACCCCCGCGCAGGGCGTCCAGGCGCTGGCCATCACCGATGTCGTGGGCCGCATCAAGATGCCCACGCTGGTCCTGGACTACGACTACGAGCAGTTCTATCCCGGGCAGCCGCGCCAGATGTTCGACAAACTCACGTCCCCCAAGGACTACGTGAAGCTCACCACGGCCGAGGGCGCCCAGCTGCACTGCTCCCCGATGGCCCCGCAGCTGCACTGTGAGGTGGTCTTCGACTGGCTGCAGGAGACGCTGTCAGGCCGCTGACTTCCTCGCCGTACGCTGTCGCTGGATCTTCCACAGCCACTTCTGGGTGCAGAGTGTGAGCGTGCCGGCGACGATGATGCCCAGCAGATTGAGCAGCAACTGCTCGCTGGAGCCCCAGGCCTGGCCGTACTCGCGGTAGCTGAGGGCCACCGCCGCGTTGGCCGCGGCCGGGACCGTCGTCACCGAGATGGCCACGCCGACCAGCGCGCCCGATTTGGCCGAGGTCAGCGAGAGGGTGCCGGCGATCCCCGCGAGGACGGCGACGACGAACGAGAACGCGTCGGGGGCGTAGATGAACGCCGTGTTGGGCCGCTCCGCCGCCAGCATCGAGCGCTCGAAGAGGCCGATGCCGTTCATGAAACAGCTGAAGAGGACCGTGAGCAGCATCGCCGCGGCGAAGCCCACGACCAGCGCCACCATCGAGCGCCACGCCAGCCGCGGCAGCCGCTGCACCACGGCCGTGCTGAATCCGGCGAGCGGCCCGAACTCCGGGCCGACGGCCATCGCGCCCACGATGAGGATCGCGTTGTCGAGCACCACACCGCACGCGGCGATCATCGTCGCCAGCGTCAGGAACGCGATGTAGGTGAAGGAGAGCGTCGACTCCTCGTGGGTCGCATCGGTCAGGTGCTCCCACAGCACCGCGTCCGCGCCCTCGCCCGGAGCCTCGTCCTCCGCCTTGTCGGCGCGCTTGGACAGCGAAAGGTCGATGTTCTCGACCGCGATCGAGCCCTCTCTTTCGAGGCCCAGTTCCCGCAGGCGTCCGATCAGTTCGTCACCGGCCTCGCGTGCCACGTCGCACAGGACCAGATCGCCCGACGGGTTGCGGGCGGCACCGGGCAGGACGGCGAGATGCGTGGTGCCGACCGTCTTCTCGACGGTGTCGACGACCTCCTCGGTGCGGTCGGACGGGACGATCAGGCGCAGGTGCAGCAACGCGGCGCTCCTCGGCGGTTCAGAGTTTGCGCAGGGACAGACGCTGGACCTTGTGATCGGGGCCTTTGCGCACGACCAGGGTGGCACGTCCCCGGGTCGGTGCGACGTTCTCCAGCAGATTGACCCCGTTGATCGTGCGCCACATCGTGCGCGCGTAGTCCAGCGCCTCGTCCTCGGACACCTGGGTGTACTTGAGGAAGTACGAGGACGGGTCCTGGAACGCGGTCGCGCGCAGCTTGCGGAAGCGGTTGAGGTACCAGCGCTCGATGTCCTCGGGGCGCGCGTCCACGTACACGGAGAAGTCGAAGTAGTCGGCGAGGCCGACGCGGGTGCGGCCGTCCTTGCCGGGCAGGGCGGGCTGGAGGACGTTGAGGCCCTCGACGATGAGGATGTCCGGGCGGCGGACGGTGAGCCGCTCGCCCGGCACGATGTCGTAGATGAGGTGCGAGTAGACGGGGGCGGTGACCTCGTCCTTGCCGGCCTTGATGTCGGCGACGAAGCGGGTCAGCGCGCGGCGGTCGTACGACTCGGGGAAACCTTTCCGCGACATGAGGCCGCGCTCCCGCAGCTCCTTCATCGGCAGCAGGAAGCCGTCCGTGGTGACCAGCTCGACGCGCGGGTGCTCGGGCCAGCGGGCGAGCAGCGCCTGGAGGAGGCGCGCGACGGTGGACTTGCCGACGGCGACGGAGCCCGCGACACCTATGACGAAGGGGGTGCCGCGCTGGGTGCCGTGGCCGTTGCCCGCCTCGCCGAGGAAGGTGTTGAGGGCGCCACGGAGATTGGCGGTGGCGCCGACGTACAGATTGAGCAGCCGGGAGAGCGGCAGATAGATGTCCCGTACCTCGTCGAGGTCGATGACGTCGCCCAGACCGCGCAGCTGTTCGACCTCGGCCGCGGACAGGGGGAGCGGGGTTCTCTCGCGGAGCGCGCTCCACTCCTCGCGGGTGAGGTCGACGTAGGGGGACGACTCTGTCCTCTCGGCCCTACGGCTTCGTGGCGGCGAAGTGATCACATGCTCATTGTGGTCGCAGGACGGGCGGAGCGCGGCGTGTCGTCGCTCACGTCCACCCGTCACCTGTCCCTCGGACGCGTTGCGCGGCCACGGACCGGGGCGGCCCGGGTGCGCCCGCCGGAGTCGTAGGCTGCGGCCATGTGCGGAATCGTGGGATACGTGGGAGCGCAGTCCGCGCTCGATGTCGTCATCGCCGGGCTCAAGCGGCTCGAATACCGGGGCTACGACTCGGCAGGCGTGGCCGTACTCGCCGACGGCGGGCTCGCCGCGGCGAAGAAGGCGGGCAAGCTCGTCAACCTGGAGAAGGAGCTGGTCGACCGGCCCCTCCCGGCCGGGTCGACGGGCATCGGGCACACCCGCTGGGCCACCCACGGCGGCCCCACCGACGTCAATGCCCACCCCCATCTCGACAACGCGGGCCGGGTGGCGGTCGTCCACAACGGCATCATCGAGAACTTCGCGGCGCTGCGGGACGAGCTGGCCGAGCGCGGGCACGACCTCGCGTCCGAGACCGACACGGAGGTCGTGGCGCATCTGCTCGCCGAGTCGTTCTCGTCGTGCGGTGAGCTGCCCGAGGCGATGCGGCTGGTGTGCCGGCGGCTGGAGGGCGCGTTCACGCTGGTCGCGGTGCACGCGGACGAGCCGGACGTCGTCGTGGGGGCCCGCCGCAACTCGCCTCTGGTCGTCGGGGTCGGCGACGGTGAGGCCTTCCTCGCGTCGGACGTGGCCGCGTTCATCGCGCACACCCGCTCGGCGATCGAGCTGGGCCAGGACCAGGTCGTCGAACTGCGGCGCGACAGCGTGACCGTGACGGACTTCGAGGGCGCGCCCGCTGAGGTGCGGGCGTACCACGTGGACTGGGACGCGTCCGCCGCCGAGAAGGACGGCTACGACTACTTCATGCTCAAGGAGATCGCCGAGCAGCCGAAGGCGGTCGCCGACACACTGCTGGGCCGGATCGACGCGAGCGGCTCGCTGACCCTGGACGAGGTGCGGATTCCGGCTTCGGTGCTGCGCGAAGCGACCAAGATCGTGATCGTGGCGTGCGGTACGGCGTTCCACGCCGGGCTCATCGCCAAGTACGCCATCGAACACTGGACGCGTATCCCGTGCGAGGTCGAGCTGGCGAGCGAGTTCCGGTACCGGGACCCGATCCTGGACCCGAGGACCCTGGTGATCGCGATCTCCCAGTCGGGCGAGACCATGGACACCCTCATGGCGCTGCGGCACGCGCGCGAGCAGGGCGCGAAGGTGCTGGCCATCTGCAACACGAACGGTTCCACGATCCCGCGCGAGTCGGACGCGGTGCTGTACACGCACGCGGGCCCCGAGGTCGCGGTCGCCTCGACGAAGGCGTTCCTGACCCAGCTGGTGGCGTGCTACCTGGTGGCGCTGTACCTGGGGCAGGTACGGGGTACGAAGTGGGGCGACGAGATCCGGGCCGTCGTCCGGGACCTGTCGCAGATCGCCACGCAGGTGGAGCAGGTCCTGGAGACCATGGAGCCGGTGCGGGAGCTGGCCCGCTCGCTGACCCGCAAGAACACGGTGCTGTTCCTCGGCCGGCACGTCGGGTACCCGGTCGCGCTGGAGGGCGCGCTGAAGCTCAAGGAGCTCGCCTACATGCACGCCGAGGGCTTCGCGGCGGGTGAGCTCAAACACGGGCCCATCGCGCTGATCGAGAACGATATGCCGGTGGTGGTGGTCGTACCGTCGCCGCGCAGCCGGTCCGTGCTCCACGACAAGATCGTGTCGAACATCCAGGAGATCCGGGCGCGCGGTGCGCGGACGATCGTGATCGCGGAGGAGGGCGACGAGGCGGTCGTGCCGTACGCGGACCATCTGATCCGCATCCCGCCGACACCCGCGCTGCTCCAGCCCATGGTCGCGACCGTGCCGCTGCAGGTCTTCGCGTGCGAGCTGGCGACGGCCCGTGGCAACGAGGTGGACCAGCCGCGGAACCTGGCGAAGTCGGTCACCGTCGAATGATCATCGGGGTGGGGATCGATGTCGCCGAGATCGACCGCTTCGACGACGCGCTGCGGCGGACGCCGGGGATGGCGCGCCGGCTGTTCCTCGACAGCGAGCTGTTCCTGGGCAGCGGTGAGCGGCGCGGCGTCGCCTCCCTCGCGGCCCGCTTCGCCGCGAAGGAGGCGGTCGCGAAGGCGCTGGGCGCGCCGGCCGGGCTGCACTGGACGGACTGCGAGGTGTACGTCGAGGACTCCGGGCAGCCGCGACTGCGGGTACGGGGCACGGTCGCGGCGGCGGCCGAGGAGCGAGGGGTGCGGTCGTGGCATGTGTCGCTCAGCCATGACGCGGGCGTCGCGTCGGCGGTGGTGATCGCGGAGGGGTAGCGCCCTTGCGGGCCTCCGCCGTTCCGCCCCCGGCCGGTCGCCGGGTGCGGGCCGGTGGGCGTGGCCGGTGTGTCCGTCCTCGAACTCCCCCTACGCCCTGCGGCGTGGGGGGACCCCCAGACGGGCTTGGTGTGGCTGCTGCCGGTGGGTGGTGGTGCGGTGTGCCTCCGGCGGGGTGCTCGCGGACGATGTTGGCGCGATTCGCGGCGTGGCCCGGGAGGGCGGGGCGCGGCAGACTTCTGAGCATGCGTCATGCCTACAGCGTGGAGACCGTACGGGCCGCAGAGGCCGAGTTGATGGGCCGGCTGCCGGAGGGTGCGCTCATGCAGCGGGCCGCCGCCGGGCTGGCCGCCGCGGCCGCCGGACTGCTCGGGCGGGTGTACGGGGCCCGCGTCGTCCTGCTCGTCGGCAGCGGGGACAACGGGGGCGACGCGCTCTACGCGGGGGCGCGGCTCGCCCGCCGGGGCGCCGGGGTGACCGCGGTGCTGCTCGCCCCCGACCGGACCCACGAGGCCGGTCTTGCCGCGCTGCTGAAATCCGGCGGGCGGGTCGCCGACGACCCGTTCGAGGTGCTGGCCGTGGCCGACCTCGTACTGGACGGCATCACCGGGATCGGCGGCCACGGCGGCCTCCGCCCCGACGCCGTACCGGTCGCCCGCGCCGCACGCGGCTCCGGCGCGGTCGTGCTCGCCGTGGATCTGCCGAGCGGGGTCGATGCGGACTCGGGCGAGGTCGCGGGGGAGGCGCTGCGGGCGGATGCGACCGTCACGTTCGGTACGTACAAGCCCGCCCTGCTGATCGACCCCGGCCGGGAGCACACCGGAGCGGTGCGGCTCGTCGACATCGGCCTGGAGCCGCATCTGCCGTCCGTGCCCGATCTGGAGGCCCTGCAACACGCGGACGTGGCCCAGTTGTTGCCGGTGCCCGCCGCGGAGAGCGACAAGTACCGCAGAGGCGTGGTCGGTGTCGTCGCCGGGTCCCCGCGCTACCCGGGCGCCGCCGTCCTCGCGGTGGCGGGCGCACTGCGCGGCGGCGCGGGAGCCGTGCGGTACGTGGGCCCGGGGGCGGACGCGGTGATCGCCCGGTTCCCGGAGGCGCTGGTGCACGGCTGGCCTCCCTCGAAGGCGGGCCGGGTGCAGGCCTGGGTCGTCGGCCCGGGCCTGGGCGACGGGCCCGGCGTGCAGGATCTGCTGAACTCCGACGTTCCGGTGCTGGTCGACGCGGACGGACTGCGCGGCCTCGACCCCGACGCGGTGCGCGGCCGCGGTGCACCGACGCTGCTCACCCCGCACGCGGGTGAGGCGGCGGCGCTGCTCGGCGTGGCGCGCGAGGAGGTCGAGGGCGCACGGCTCACCGCCGTGCGGGCGCTGGCCGCGAAGTACGGTGCGACGGTGCTGCTCAAGGGCTCGACGACACTGGTGGCCGATCCGGACACCCGCCGCGCGGTCCGGGTGAACCCGACGGGCACGTCGTGGCTGGCCACGGCCGGCAGCGGAGATGTGCTGTCGGGGCTCGCCGGTTCGCTGCTCGCCGCGGGCCTCCCGCCGCTGGACGCCGCCTCCGTGGCCGCGTACCTCCACGGTCTGGCTGCCCGGCGCGTCTCCCGCGAGGCCCCGGTGTCGGCGAACGACGTGGCCATGGCGATCCCCCAGGCCTGGCGCGACGTGACGAGCCCCTGACATGTCACCCCCCGGCACAGCAGGCGGGTGACCAGGGCCACTCGTGGTCCTTGCCGTACGAACTATGCCGGGGGGCTCTGAGACACTGACGGCGATGACTCAGAACGCACCCTTCCGAGCCCGCGCCGAGATCGACCTCGCCGCGCTGCGCGCCAACGTCCGCGCACTGCGCGCGCGGGCGCCCCGTGCCGCCGTCATGGCCGTGGTCAAGTCGGACGCGTACGGACACGGGATGGTGCCCTGCGCGAAGGCTGCGCGGGCCGCGGGCGCGACCTGGCTGGGCACCGCCACTCCCGAGGAGGCTCTCGCCCTGCGTGCGGCCGGCATCGGCGGCCGGGTGATGTGCTGGCTGTGGACACCCGGCGGCCCCTGGCGCGAGGCCATCGAGGCCGATCTGGACATGTCGGTGAGCGGGATGTGGGCGCTGCGCGAGGTGACGCGGGCGGCCCGGGAGGCGGGTCGCCCGGCCCGTGTCCAGCTCAAGGCCGACACCGGTCTCGGACGCAACGGCTGCCAGCCCGCCGACTGGGCCGAACTGGTCGCCGCCGCCCGCGCCGCCGAGGAGGCGGGCACCGTCGAGGTCACCGGCCTCTGGTCGCACTTCGCGTGCGCCGACGAGCCCGGCCACCCCTCCATCGCCGCCCAGCTGTCCGTCTTCAAGGATCTGGTGGCGTACGCCGAGAAGGAGGGCATCGAGCCCGAGGTCCGGCACATCGCCAACTCGCCGGCCACGCTGACCCTTCCGGACACGCACTTCGACCTGGTGCGCACGGGGATCGCGGTGTACGGGATCTCGCCCAGCCCGGAGCTGGGCACGCCCGCCGACTTCGGGCTGCGCCCGGTCATGACGCTCAAAGCATCCCTGGCCCTGGTCAAGCAGGTCCCGGCGGGCCACGGCATCAGCTACGGGCACCACTACATCACCCCGGGCGAGAGCACCCTGGGCCTGGTGCCGGTCGGGTACGCGGACGGTGTCCCGCGGCATGCCTCCGGACGCGGCCCCGTGCTGGTCGGCGGCGCGTGGCGGCGGGTGGCCGGCCGGATCGCGATGGACCAGTTCGTGGTCGATCTCGGCCCGGACGGCGGCACGGTACGGGAAGGGGCGGAGGCGGTGCTGTTCGGCCCCGGCGACGGGGGCGAGCCGTCCGCCGAGGACTGGGCGGAGGCGGCGGACACGATCGCGTACGAGATCGTGACACGCATCGGGACACGCGTCCCGCGCGTCTACCTCAACGCGGAATCCGACGAGAGACCGGACGACCAGTAGGAGCGGCACGGTGAGCGAGAGCAGCGCGGGGGACGTGGCGGCGGCGGCTATGTCCGACGCCGCCACGGGCAACTGGCGCCGGGCGGGTTTCGCCGGCGCCGCCATAGGGGTGATCGCCGCCGGTGCGGCGGCGGGCGTCGCGATAGAGCGCATGACGGTCGGCCGTGGCATGCGCCGGAAGGCCCGGCTCGCCCTGGACGCCTCGGGGCCGTACGGGGCGCTGCGCGGCACCCCGGGCAGGGCCGTCGCCGACGACGGCACGGCCCTGTACTACGAGACCGACGAGGTCGACCCGGAGACGGGCCAGGCCGCTCCGCGCAGGCGCCGGCTCTTCGGCCGCAAGGCCCCCGCGCCGGTCACCGTCGTCTTCAGCCATGGGTACTGCCTCAGCCAGGACTCCTGGCACTTCCAGCGGGCGGCCCTGCGCGGTCTGATCCGTACCGTCCACTGGGACCAGCGCAGCCACGGCCGGTCGGGGCGCGGGGCCGCCCAGTCGGGCCCGGATGGTGTGCCGGTCTCCATCGACCAGCTGGGCCGTGACCTCAAGGCGGTCATCGACGCGGCCGCGCCCGAGGGGCCGCTGGTGCTGGTCGGCCATTCGATGGGCGGCATGACGATGATGGCGCTGGCCGCCGTGTTCCCCGAGCTGATCCGGGAGCGGGTGGTGGGCGTCGCGTTCGTCGGCACCTCGGCGGGCAGGCTCGGTGAGGTGAACTACGGCCTGCCGGTGGCGGGGGTGAACGTGGTGCGGCGGGTGCTGCCGGGTGTCCTCAAGGCGCTGGGCTCGCAGGCGGAGCTGGTGGAGCGGGGGCGCCGGGCGACGGCCGATCTCTTCGCGGGCCTGATCAAGCGGTACTCGTTCAGCTCGCGGGACGTGGATCCGGCGGTGGCCAGGTTCGCGGAGCGGATGATCGAGGGGACGCCGATCGATGTGGTCGCCGAGTTCTACCCGGCGTTCGCGGAGCACGACAAGGCGACGGCGCTGGACGTCTTCCAGGAGGTTCCGGTGCTGGTCCTGGCGGGGGACAAGGACCTGGTCACGCCCAGCTCGCACAGCGAGGCGATCGCGGATCTGCTGCCCGACTCGGAGCTGGTGATCGTGCCGGACGGGGGGCATCTGGTGATGCTCGAGCACCCGGAGGTGGTCACGGACCGGCTGGCGGACCTGCTGGTGCGGGTCGGGGCGGTCCCCGCAGCGGCTAACGTTGGCACGTATGGAAGCACCGCACAGCCCGGTGGCTGAGGCCGCCGCCCGTCTGACTCTCACCTCGCCGGACCAGATGCAGGAGCTGGGCCGCCGGCTCGCGAAGCTGCTGCGGCCCGGTGATCTGGTGATGCTCACCGGCGAACTCGGCGCAGGCAAGACGACGCTGACGCGCGGGCTCGGCGAAGGCTTGGGCGTGCGCGGTGCCGTCACCTCCCCGACCTTCGTGATCTCCCGCGTGCACCCGTCGCTGGTGGGCGGCCCCGCGCTGGTGCATGTCGATGCGTACCGGCTCGGCGGCGGGCTCGACGAGATGGAGGACCTCGACCTCGACGTGTCGCTGCCGGAGTCGGTGGTGGTCGTCGAGTGGGGCGACGACAAGGTCGAGGACCTGTCCGAGGACCGGCTGCACGTGGTCATCCACCGCGTCGTGGGCAATACGGACGACGAACGCCGCGAGGTCACCGTGACGGGGCTCGGGGCGCGCTGGGCGGACGCGGGGCTCGCGGGGCTCGCCGCCTGATGGCCTGACGGCCGGATTCGCCGCCTGCCCCCTGAGGGCCGAGGGCTGAGGGCCGGTGGCCGACCGGCCGTTTGTGTACGTTCCGACAAGACGTCGGCAAAATGTTGCGTCTGTTGCTCCAGGCGTGGTCACATGGATACCGAGACAAGGTTAGGTCTACCTAACCACGCCCCCCTGAACCCCAGGAGGCATCCATGTCGGCGTCCGAGCACGAGGCGCAGCCGCGGCCCAAGCCGCAGACACCGTCGCCGTCGGCGTTCTCGATGAGCGATCTGCTGGCGTCATGCGCGGCGGCCACTGCGGTCTCCACTCCGCCGCGTCGGCGCGACACGGGCACGGAGGCCGCCGTCGCCGAGGAGCGTGAAGCGCGCCGCGACGCGGCGTAGCCCGTCCGGGTGAGGACCGGACGCCCCGCAACCCCCGCGCGTCCTGTCCGTGCACGTGAGGCATCGAAGCCTGGGGACGGCCTGGAGGCGGCTCGGAGAACGGCCTAGAGGACGACGACGACCTTCGAGCCGATCGTCGCGAACGCCCACATCGCGTCGCCGTCCACCCGTTTCATCCGCACGCCGCCCGTCTTCTTGTCCGGGTCCGGGCTCTCCAGCGAACCGTTCATGGCGGCGCTGAAGCCGATCGACACGTCGTCGACCTTCGCGAACCGTACGACGTGCTCGATCGGCACCCCGTCCGAACCCTGGATCCTGCCGCTCCGCGACGTCACGACGTACGCGCCCGGAACCGGACTGACGGTGCTCGGCACGACCCTGAAGGTATGCGTGGCCTGCCCGTCCGCATCCACCAGCCAGACCCGGTGCTCACCCAGCGAGTAGACGACCCGGGCGCCCTTGCCGGACTTCTCCGGGACGGCCAGCGGGTCCCTGCGCGGCTTCTTGGCGGCGTCCGAGGGGTGGACGGAGGGGGAGGAGACGGTGGGCTTTCCCAGGTTTCCCGGAACGTTCGCCGAGGCCTGGTAGGCGAGGAAGGCGACCACGGCGATCGCCGCTGTGGTGAGCCCGGCCACCATTCCCGAGCTGCTCCTTGCCACCTTGGCTCCCCTTTCGTACGCCCGTCCGTGGGTGACGGTAGCAGCAGGGGCCGGGGCGGACGGGACGCCGTGCCCTGTCCCGGTGGCCGTAGGCTGTTTGCGTGCTCCTCCTCGCTGTTGATACCGCCACCCCCGCCGTCACCGTCGCCCTGCACGACGGCGACTCGGTCGTCGCCGAGTCGAGCCAGGTCGACGCGCGCCGGCACGGGGAGCTGCTGCTGCCGGCCGTCGACCGGGTGCTCGCCTCGGCGGGGCTGAAACTGGACGCCGTCACGGACCTCGTCGTCGGCGTCGGCCCCGGCCCGTACACGGGACTGCGCGTCGGTCTGGTGACCGCCACGACGTTCGGCTCGGCGCTCGGCGTCCCCGTCCACGGCCTGTGCACGCTCGACGGCCTCGCCTACGCCTCCGGGCTCGACGGGCCTTTCGTGGTGGCGACGGACGCGCGCCGCAAGGAGGTCTACTGGGCGCGGTACGACGGCTTCCGCACCCGGCTGAGCGAGCCGGGCGTCGACCGCCCCGCGGAGATCGCCGAGCAGGTCGCCGGGCTCCCGGCGGTAGGTGCGGGTGCGTTGCTCTACCCCGAGGTCTTCCCGGACGCCCGCGCGCCCGAGCACCAGTCGGCCGCCGCGCTGGCGTCGCTCGCCGCGGAGAAGCTGGCCGCCGGCGCGGAGTTGCTGCCTCCGCGACCGCTGTATCTGCGCCGCCCGGATGCGCAGGTCCCGAAGAACTACAAGGTGGTCACGCCGAAATGACCGCCACGACCGCCGCTGTGCTGCGCGAGATGCGGTGGTGGGACATCGAGCTTGTGCTGCGGCTGGAGCACGAGCTCTTCCCCGAGGACGCCTGGTCGCCCGGGATGTTCTGGTCCGAGCTGGCCCATGCTCGCGGTCCGCGCTCCACCCGCCGCTATGTCGTCGCCGAGGATCCCCGGGACGGCCGGATCGTCGGCTACGCGGGCCTCGCCGCGGCCGGCGGACTCGGCGACGTACAGACCATCGCCGTCGTCCGCGACCACTGGGGCACCGGACTCGGGGCCCGGCTCCTGACCGATCTGCTGCAGCACGCCACCGCCTTCGAATGCGACGAGGTCCTGCTCGAGGTCCGGGTGGACAACACCCGCGCCCAGAAGCTGTACGAACGCTTCGGCTTCGAGCCCATCGGCTTCCGCCGCGGCTACTACCAGCCCGGCAACATCGACGCCCTCGTCATGCGCCTACACGTACAAGGAACCGAGAACCATGGCTGACGAACCTCTCGTACTCGGCATCGAGACGTCCTGCGACGAGACGGGCGTCGGCATCGTCCGCGGGACGAGCCTGCTCGCCGATGCCGTCGCCTCCAGCGTCGACGAGCACGCGCGTTTCGGCGGGGTCGTTCCGGAGGTCGCCTCCCGCGCGCACCTCGAGGCGATGGTGCCCACCATCGAGCGTGCCCTGAAGGACGCGGGCGTCTCCGCCCGCGACCTCGACGGTATCGCGGTCACCGCCGGCCCCGGTCTCGCGGGCGCGCTGCTGGTCGGCGTATCGGCAGCGAAGGCGTACGCGTACGCGCTGGGCAAGCCGCTGTACGGGGTGAACCATCTGGCGTCCCACATCTGCGTGGACCAGCTGGAGCACGGCCCGCTGCCCGAGCCGACGATGGCGCTGCTGGTTTCCGGCGGTCACTCGTCGCTGCTGCTCGCGCCCGACATCACGAATGACGTGCGGCCGATGGGCGCGACGATCGACGACGCGGCGGGTGAGGCGTTCGACAAGATCGCTCGCGTGCTGAACCTGGGCTTCCCCGGCGGCCCGGTCATCGACCGGCTGGCGAAGGAGGGCGACCCGTCGGCGATCGCGTTCCCGCGCGGGCTGAGCGGTTCGCGCGACCCTGCGTACGACTTCTCCTTCTCCGGGCTGAAGACCGCCGTGGCCCGATGGATCGAGGCGAAGCGGAACGCGGGCGAGGACGTGCCCGTACGGGACGTCGCGGCGTCCTTCCAGGAGGCCGTGGTGGATGTACTGACCCGCAAGGCGGTGCGGGCCTGCAAGGACGAGGGCGTCGACCACCTGATGATCGGCGGCGGCGTCGCGGCGAACTCGCGGCTGCGTGCGCTGGCGCAGGAGCGCTGCGAGCGGGCCGGGATCCGGCTGCGGGTGCCGCGGCCGAAGCTGTGCACGGACAACGGCGCGATGGTCGCCGCGCTCGGCGCGGAGATGGTCGCCAGGAACCGGCCGGCCTCGGACTGGGAGCTGTCCGCGGACTCCTCCCTGCCGGTGACCGACCCGCATGTCCCGGGCAGCCACCACCACGATCACGACCATGTGCACGAGATCAGCAAGGACAACCTCTACTCATGAGCGTCGTCACGCTGATGTGGGAGGCGCGGGCGGCCGAGGGGCGGGGCGCCGAGCTGCTGGAGTGGGCGCGGGCGCAGGCCCTCGACGCGGCGCCCCTGCGACGGGAGACGTTCCGGGCGCCCGGGGAGCGGGTCCTGGTGCTGACCTGGTGGGAAGTGCCGGACAGCGACGCCGGGCTGCCCGAACTCCCGGAGCCGGCCGCGGACCTGATCACCCGCCCGGTGCACCGCTGGCGCTTCGAGTCCATCGACTTCGTGTCCTGAGTGAAAAGATTTCCGCGGCCGTGTCGATCGGGCCCCGTCCCGTTCGACGTACAGGGTGAGAGGCGGGGAACAGCAGCCCCGCCGCCCTACCCGAGGAGTCACCATGCCGCGTTTCATGACGCTGATCCGCATCGACGAGCAGAACGCGCCCGCCGAGGGCCCCAGCCCCGAGCTCATGGAGCGCATGGGCGCCCTGCTCGAGGAGGTCACGAAGGCCGGGGTCATGCTGGACACCGCCGGGCTCACCCCGACCTCGGAGGGCACCCGGGTCACCTGGTCCGGCGGGAAGCTGAGCTACACCGACGGGCCGTTCACCGAGAGCAAGGAAGTCATCGGCGGCTACGCCATCGTGCAGGCCAAGGACAAGGCCGAAGCCCTGGAGTGGACCAAGCGCTTCCTGCAGGTCCACGAGGAGTACTGGACCATCACGGCCGAGGTCCGCGAGATCGCCGAGGGCTGAGCGGCCGGGCGGCTGATTGCCGCCGCGCCGTGCGGGTGCTCTGATGGGTGTCCGTGAGCGCACGCAACGCGGACGGGACCGACGGGACCGACGGGGACGTCCGCAACGACAGGACCGACGGGACCGGCACGGTCGACGGGACCGACGGGACCATTGAAACCGTGTTCCGGATCGAGTCCGCGCGGATCATCGCCGCCGTGACCCGGATCGTCCGGGACGTCGGCATCGCCGAGGAACTCGCCCAGGACGCTCTGGTCGCCGCGCTGGAGCAGTGGCCGGAGTCGGGCGTCCCGGACAACCCGGGCGCCTGGCTCATGGCCACCGCCAAGCACCGCGCCATCGATCTCGTACGCCGCCGGGAGACGTACGCCCGCAAGCTCACCGAGATGGGCCGCGACCTGGAGGCGGCGGCAGCGGCGTACGAACCCGACCCCGCCGATCTCGTCTCCGGCCCCGAAGACATCGACGACGACCTGCTGCGTCTCGTCTTCACCGCCTGCCACCCGGTGCTCTCCGCCGAGGCGCGCATCGCGCTCACCCTGCGCCTGCTCGGCGGCCTCACGACCGAGGAGATCGCCCGGGCCTGTCTTGTGGCGGAGCCCACCGTCGCCCAGCGCATCGTCCGCGCGAAACGGACGCTGGCGAAGGCGAGCGTGCCCTTCGAGGTCCCGTACGGCGAGGAGCGCGCCGCCCGGCTCTCCTCGGTGCTCGAAGTCATCTACCTGATCTTCAACGAGGGCTACTCGGCCACCGCGGGCGACGACTGGCTGCGTCCGGGCCTCTGCGAGGACGCCCTGCGTCTCGCCCGCGTCCTCACCGGCCTCATGCCGAAGGAGCCCGAAGTCCACGGCCTGGCCGCGCTCCTGGAGCTCCAGGCGTCCCGCACGGCCGCCCGCACCGGCCCCGACGGCGAGCCCGTCCTGCTCGCCGACCAGAACCGCCGCCGCTGGCACCAGCTCCTGATCCGCCGCGGCTTCGCCGCCCTCGGCCGCGCCAACGCGGTGGGCGACGCCCCCGGGCCGTACGCACTGCAGGCCGCCATCGCCGCGTGCCATGCCCGGGCGGTGACGTACGAGGACACCGACTGGACGACGATCGCCGCCCTGTACGCCCGGCTCGCAGCCGTCGCACCGTCCCCTGTCGTCGAGTTGAACCGCGCGGTCGCCGTCTCGATGGCCGACGGCCCGGCGGCCGGCCTGGCCATCGTGGATCTGCTCGCGGCCGAACCCGCTCTGAAGGACTACCACTTGCTCCCGAGCGTGCGCGGTGACCTGCTGGCCCGCCTCGGCCGAACCTCCGAGGCCCGCGCGGAGTTCGAGCGGGCCGCGTCGCTCACCCGCAACGCCCGGGAGAAGGAGCTGCTGCTCGCGAGGGCCGCGCAGGCGGACGCGTGATCATCACGTGCCGGCAGGGCGATAGCCTCGTACGCATGTCCCGTCGCAACCCCCTCCCGCCGCCTCCGCCTCCCGAGGACATACGCGCCTGGCGCGACCGCGAGGCGCTGCTCGCCGACCGGGCGATGGTGCTGGACCGGCTCACCGGCCGGCTGCTGGGGGTGCCCCAACTGCTGGTCTTTCTGCTGCTGGTGGCGGCGCTTCAGCTCGGCTGGGGGATCGTGGGCGCGGGGCTGGTCGGCCTGAACAGGTTCGATCCCCTGGCCCTCGTCTTCCTGGTGATCTTCGGTGTGCTCGGGCTCGCCGTCGTGGTGCCGCTCGGGTTCGTCGTCGGCTTCGGTGTCCGCCGTGATCTCAGGATCCGTCAACTGCTGGGCGAATGGGCCGCGCTGGACCTCGACCCGGCGCGTGATTCCCGCCACCGCGTACCGGGCCTGAGTCTGCTGTGGTTTCTGGTGTCGTTCCTGCTCGGCGCGGTCGGGCTGTGGATCTCGTTCGCGGCCCCGGCGTCCGCGCGCCCCGGCAGCTGGACGTACGGCCAGGTCGCGTACTTCATGGGTGTGGGCCTCATCCTCTGGGTGATGGGTCTGATCGGCATCACCAAGGCGGTGGCCCACTACCGCTGGGCGGTCCGCCTCACCTCGGCGGTCCGCCCGGCGCACACGCCCGGCGGCGTGCACCGCTGAGCCGGTGTCAGACCGCCGAGCGGGTCTCAGACCGCTGCGGGAGCGCCGATCAGCATGGTCGGGGCCCCGGCGACGCGGGTGAGGAAGACCGTCGCCGCGTTGGGCCCGCTCGGCTTCACCTTGCGGCGCAGCTCCTCCGGTTCCACGGCCGAGCCGCGCTTCTTCACCGTCAGGGTGCCGACCTCGCGCTCGCGCAGCAGGGCCTTCAGCTTCTTCAGGTTGAAGGGGAGTTCGTCGGTGATCTCGTACGCGGTCGCATACGGGGTCGGCCGCAGCTCGTCCGCCGTGATGTACGCGATCGTCTCGTCGATCAGGCCGCCGTCGAGGTCCTCGGCGACCTCGGCGACGAGATGCGCGCGGATGACGGCGCCGTCGGGCTCGTACAGGAAGCGGCCGACCTTGCGGACCTGCGGGTTGGGCAGGCCGCGGCCGGTCAGGGTCGCGCCGGAGGGAAGGAGGGTGGCGCGGCGGGTGCCGGGGACGATGACCTCGGTGCGGCCCTCGTCGTGCCAGAGCACGGCTTCCTTCACATCGCCGCCGTCCGAGATCCACTCCACCTCGAAGTCGTGGGGGACCAGCTCGTGCGGGATGCCGGGCGCGATCTTGATGGCGCCGGTGCCGACCTGCCGTACCGCGTCGACCGCCCAGGACAGCGGCGGCGAGTACGCCTCCGGGTCGAAGATCCGGCCCCGGCCGCCGCGCCGCGCCGGATCGATGAAGAGCGACTCGGTGCCACTGAGGTCGTAGTCCATGACGTCCGCGCAGGTGACCGTCATCAGCGGCGTGCCCTCCATCACCGTGTGGACATTGACCAGGGCGGTCTCGGCGGTCACCGGGTCCCGGTCGACGGCCTGCACGACGAAGCCCGCACGGGCGAGGGCGATCGCGTCGCCGCCGATGCCGCAGCACAGATCCGTGACGTCGACCGGGCCGATGTCCCGGAACCGCCGGGCGCGGTACTCGGCGACGGACCTGCGCGTGGCCTGCTCGATCCCGTGCGGCGTGAAGTACATCCGGTACGCGTCCTCCGCGCCGAACTTCGCCGCCGCACGCTGCCGTAGCCGCGCCTGCGTGAGCGCCGCGGAGACCAGCTCGGCAGGGTGCTCGCGGCGCAGCCGGGTGGCGAGGGCCAGCTCCTCTCCGGGGGCGTGGTCGCGCAGCGCGGCGAGCAGGGCCTGACCCTCGTCGCTGAGCAGCGGCGAGAGGAGCGGGAAGCAGTCGTCGGTCACCTGGCCATTGTCGGCCAGCCGGGGGACGCTGCGCGCAGGGCGGCGGTGTCGGGGCCTTGCGGGGGAGCGGCGCTGAGAGGATGCGGCGCCATGCAGCAAGTAAGACAAAAAGGAAAAATGCAAAGAAGATGGCGGGCTCACGCGGCGCTCTCGATGTCGCTCCTCGTCGCGCTCGGCTCGGGCTGTGCCGCGGAGCCCTCGGACGGTGGTGAAGGCGGCGGGACGTCGCGGCCCGCCGCCGGGCCCGCCGCTCACGACCGGCAGCAGGACCAGGGGCAGGGTCAGGAACGGAAGCACGATCAGGATCGGCCCCGGAAGCAGGATCAGGAGGGGAAGCGGGCCCCGCAGCAGGCCCGGAAGCAGGCCCGGAAGCAGAACCGGCCCGCGATTCCGCAGGCGGGTCCGCAAGGGGGCCCTGCCGCAGCGCTCTCCGCGTACGCGCGACGTATGAAGAAGGCACAGGCGGCCCGCGCCGCGGCAGCCAAGCGCTGGGGACTGAAGGAGACACCGCTGGCCGCCCCTCCGCCGCCCGCCAAGAAGCCGAGGATCACCACACGCAACGGATTCGAGGTCGACGACCACGACGGACTGCCGCCCGTCTTCACGACCGTGCCGACCAAGCGGAAGGTCGTCTTCCTGACGATCGACGACGGTGCGGAGAAGGACCCCGAGCTGCTGGAGATGATGAGCGAGCTGAAGATCCCCTACAGCGCGTTCCTCACCGACTACGTCGTACGTGACAACTATGGCTACTTCGAGAAGATGCAGGACAGCGGCGTCGCCCTGCACAACCACACCCTCAACCACCGCTACCTGCCGGGGCTCTCGTACGCGAAGCAGAAGAAGGAGATCTGCGGGCAGCAGGCGATCCTCGAAGAGCGGTACGGAAAGCGGCCCCGGCTGTTCCGCCCGCCGTACGGCAACTACAACGAGGACACCCTGCGGGCGGCGAAGAAGTGCGGGATCAAGGCCGTGCCGCTATGGGCGGCGGAGGCGTTCCCGGATCACATGGAGTGGCGGGAATGGGACCGGGACCTCCATCCCGGCGACATCATCCTCACGCACTTCCGCGGCAAGGATGTCTGGAACGGATCCATGGCCGACTTGGTCCGCAACGTCATGAAGGTCGTCACCGCGAAGGGATACGCGGTGGCGCGGCTGGAGGACTACGTGTGAGGTGCGCGCACCGGCCACCGGCCGTCCTGGTGGCGGCCGGTGTCCCGGGCGTCTCTCGTGCACCCGGGTCGGTCGCCGTCGCGGCCGTGACAACGGCGGACCACGGTATTGAGCCGCGCGGCGGGCGTGGCGGGCCCGGATCGAGGGGCATGTCCGTAGGGTCGTCACGGAACGCGGCGGCGCATCCGCGCGTTGTCCGTATCGAGTTCGAGATCGAGTTCGAGTTCGAGCTCCAGATCAAGATCGAAGTTGAGTTCGAGATCGAGCTCCAGATCGAACCGTCCGCCGTGGTCCCACGGGCGCGCCGCGCAGTGAATTGGCACTCCGCTTGACCGAGTGCTAATCGCAGTCATAGTCTCGGCTCTGGCACTCCCCACCGGAGAGTGCCAACACAGCGACGGGCAGGTCCGGCACCCGCGACGACGGATCCACCTGGTCGCCACCTCAGACAGTCAAACCCCGTGAGATCTCCGAAGGGGGAGGTCGGATCGTGACGACCACCAGCTCCAAGGTTGCCATCAAGCCGCTCGAGGACCGCATTGTGGTCCAGCCGCTCGACGCCGAGCAGACCACGGCCTCTGGCCTGGTCATCCCGGACACCGCCAAGGAGAAGCCCCAGGAGGGCGTCGTCCTGGCCGTGGGCCCGGGCCGCTTCGAGAACGGCGAGCGCCTGCCGCTCGACGTCAAGACCGGCGATGTCGTGCTCTACAGCAAGTACGGCGGCACCGAGGTGAAGTACAACGGCGAGGAGTACCTCGTCCTCTCGGCCCGCGACGTGCTCGCGATCGTCGAGAAGTAGGTCGGACCTCCGGGGTTCGCCCCCGGAAGACTCCGTACCAGGCAGTTTTGCTTGAGCCGCGCCCCTGGCCCCCGCGTCGTAAGAAGCCGGGTGGCCCGGGGCGTGGTTCGTTTTGAGAGGACTTGAGAAGCTCCATGGCGAAGATCCTGAAGTTCGACGAGGACGCCCGTCGCGCCCTCGAGCGCGGCGTCAACAAGCTTGCCGACACGGTCAAGGTGACGATCGGCCCCAAGGGCCGCAACGTCGTGATCGACAAGAAGTTCGGTGCCCCCACCATCACCAACGACGGTGTCACGATCGCCCGTGAGGTCGAGATCGAGGACCCGTACGAGAACCTCGGCGCCCAGCTGGTGAAGGAGGTGGCGACCAAGACCAACGACATCGCTGGTGACGGCACCACCACCGCCACCGTGCTCGCCCAGGCCCTGGTCCGCGAGGGTCTGCGCAACGTCGCCGCCGGTGCCTCCCCGGCCGCCCTGAAGAAGGGCATCGACGCCGCGGTAAAGGCCGTCTCCGACGAGCTGATCGCCACCGCGCGTCCGATCGAGGAGAAGTCCGACATCGCCGCCGTCGCCGCGCTGTCCGCCCAGGACCAGCAGGTCGGCGAGCTCATCGCCGAGGCGATGGACAAGGTCGGCAAGGACGGTGTCATCACCGTCGAGGAGTCCAACACCTTCGGTCTGGAGCTGGAGTTCACCGAGGGCATGGCCTTCGACAAGGGCTACCTCTCCCCGTACATGGTGTCCGACCAGGAGCGTATGGAGGCCGTCCTCGACGACCCGTACATCCTGATCAACCAGGGCAAGATCTCCTCGATCCAGGACCTGCTGCCGCTGCTGGAGAAGGTCATCCAGGCGGGTGGCTCCAAGCCGCTGCTGATCATCGCCGAGGACGTCGAGGGCGAGGCGCTCTCCACCCTCGTCGTCAACAAGATCCGCGGCACCTTCAACGCGGTCGCGGTCAAGGCCCCCGGCTTCGGTGACCGCCGCAAGGCGATGCTGCAGGACATGGCCACCCTCACCGGTGCCACCGTCATCGCCGAGGAGGTCGGCCTCAAGCTCGACCAGGCCGGTCTGGACGTGCTGGGCACCGCCCGCCGCGTCACCGTCACCAAGGACGACACGACGATCGTCGACGGCGGCGGCAACTCCGAGGATGTCCTCGGCCGCGTCAACCAGATCAAGGCCGAGATCGAGACCACGGACTCCGACTGGGACCGCGAGAAGCTCCAGGAGCGCCTCGCGAAGCTGGCCGGCGGCGTGTGCGTGATCAAGGTCGGCGCCGCCACCGAGGTGGAGCTGAAGGAGAAGAAGCACCGTCTGGAGGACGCCATCTCCGCGACCCGCGCCGCGGTCGAGGAGGGCATCGTCTCCGGTGGTGGCTCCGCGCTCGTCCACGCCGTGAAGGTGCTGGAGGGCAACCTCGGCAAGGAGGGCGACGAGGCCACCGGTGTCGCGGTCGTCCGCCGCGCCGCCGTCGAGCCGCTGCGCTGGATCGCAGAGAACGCCGGCCTCGAGGGCTACGTCATCACCGCCAAGGTGGCGGAGCTGGAGAAGGGCAACGGCTTCAACGCCGCGACCGGCGAGTACGGCGACCTGGTGAAGGCCGGCGTCATCGACCCGGTCAAGGTCACGCGCTCCGCGCTGGAGAACGCCGCGTCGATCGCCTCCCTGCTGCTCACCACCGAGACCCTCGTGGTGGAGAAGAAGGAAGAGGAGCTGGCGGAGGCGGGCCACGGCCACGGCCACGGTCACTCCCACTGAGTCACCGAGCCCACTGACCCGTTCAGGGCTTGAGAAGGCCCCCGTTCCCGGAGAGGGAACGGGGGCCTTCTCCGTGATGTGCCGCCGCTGATGTGCCGCTGATGTGCCGTGGCCAGGTGTCCGCCGCGGCTGCATGTCCGGCGCCGCTGCCTCGCCGGCGCCGCCCCCAGGTCCGATGCTGCTACATGTCCAGTGCGCCGATCTGTCCCATCAGCCCGAGCCGGTCGTACTGCCACCAGCCCTCGCAGATCATGCCCTCGCGGAGCAGGTGGGTCGTCGTACCGGTCATGGACACCTGCTTGCCGGTGGCCGGTATCCCCAGGAACTCGCCCTTGTGCGTGCCGTTCCAGGTCCAGCGCGTGCACACCCGGTCGCCCTCGGCGATCTGGTCCTCGATGGTGAAGGTGAAGTCGAAGCCGTCCCGCCACATCCCGATCTCGCGGCGGAGTGCATCGAGACCGATCAGGTCCTGCGCGTTGGACGGGTCGTGGTCGCGGTAGTCCCTGGTGAGCAGCCTGTCGAGGGCCGCGGGGTCACCGGCGAGCGCGTCGGTGAAGAACTTGCCGCAGGTGTCCTTGTTCAGCTGCTCGTCGCGGATGACGTCCAGGTCGGTGAAGGTCGGCAAGCCGTCGCAGAGAGCCACCATCTCCTGGAAGATCCGGTCCGTCTCGGGCAGGTTCGAGTTCCTCATCGCATCCTCGTACGAGGGGAACTCGACGATCTCTATGACGTGCGTCGCGTCGGAGCGGTCCGTGGCGACGAGATTGTGGGTGGCGGTGCGCTTGCCCTTGGTCTGTTCGACCCAGGTGTCCATGAGCCGGTTGAGCTCGTCGACACGATCCGTCTTGCAATCGATCAATTGTACGAATGTCATGGCGTCTCCCGGGCGGGTGGGTCGCTGGGCCGGATACACCTATTTTAGTGAGAATGAGCTAATTGTCTGCTTGCTGAGAACGGGGTAATTGTCCGTCTAGGCAGACCGGTTCAACGCCGCCGGAACGACCTGGCCGGCAAAGGGCCGGCCCAGCGCGTACCGCTCCACCTCGTCCAGCGCCAGATCGGCCATCCGGTGCAGCTCACGGCCGAGCGAGCCCGCGACATGCGGGGTCAGCAGGACGTTCGGCAGCTCGTACAGCGGGGAGTTCGCGGGCGGCACCTCGGGCTCGGTGACATCCAGTACGGCGTCGAGGCGACCGGAGACAAGCTCCGGGAGCAGGGCGTCCGTGTCCACCAGCGAGCCGCGCGCGGTGTTGATCAGGGTCGCTCCGTCCGGCATCAGCGCCAGCTGGCGGGCGCCGATCATCCGGCGGGTGGCCGGGACCTCGGGGGCGTGGACGGTGACGATGTCGCTGCGCGAGCAGAGCACGTCCAGCGGCACCGCCTCGGCCCCGAGCAGTGCCGCCTCGGCGGCGTCCGCGTACGGGTCGTACAGCAGGACCCGCAGATCGAACGGGCGGAGCAGCTCGATGACACGGCGGCCGATCCGGGACGCGCCGACGACGCCGACCGTACGGCCGAAGTTGCCGGCTCCGTCGAGCTCGTGGCGCCAGTCGTGCTGGGCGCGCAGCTCGCGGTAGCGGCGGCGGCTGTGCAGGACCCGCTTGTTGGCGAAGAGGATCGCGGCGAGCGTGTACTCGGCGACGGGCAGCGCGTTGGCCGCGGCGGCGGAGGTGACGGCGATGCCGCGGTCCCAGCAGGCCTGGGTGATGTGGTGCTTGACGGAGCCCGCGGCGTGCACGACGGCACGCAGGCGCGGGGCGGCGTCCAGGACGCGCTCGTCGAGCGGGGTCGCTCCCCAGCAGGTCAGCAGCAGTTCGGCCTCGGCGAGTGCGGCCGCGACGGCGGGGGAGGGCGTGGTCAGGTCATGGGCGACGAGGTGGGGGTCGGTGTGCGCCAGTGCGGCGAGGCGGGCGCGATGGGCATCGGTGAGCAGGCGGTCGGCGATGCCGGGACCCATCGCGAGCAGCAGGGACGGCCCACTGCCCGTGGAATTGTCAGTGGCGTGGTGCATGGTGGAAGTCGGACTCCTCGTTGGTCACTTGAGGTCAACGGGCGGGCTGCTCGGCGAGTCACGTCCGCGCGTCTGCGGTCACTTGACGCTGCCGGCGGTCAGGCCCGCCTTCCGGTGACGCTGCAGGGAGACGAACGCGACGATGAGGGGGACGACGGCGAGCAGGGAGCCGGTGACGACGAGGGGGTAGAACTTCGGCTCGCTGTGCGTGTTGGTGTTTCAGGTGTACAGGCCGAGGCTCAGCGGGAAGAGCTCGGGGCCGGAGAGCATCACTGCCGGCACGGCGTGCGGCAGGAACAGCGCGAGCTGGAAGAAGCGGCGGGCGCGGGCGAGGGCGGAGTCGAGCAGCAGCGCGAGGGCCAGGGCCCCGCCGAGCAGCAGCGGAATGTAGAGGAGGCAGTACCCGACGAGCACGAGGAACCCGTCCCGGAACGCCGGCTCGCCGAGCGCGGCGGCGTAGTTGTCGATCCCGCTGAACACGGTCTCGGCGCCGCCGAACCCCAGGCCCGTCCTGCACGCCCATCTCGCCGGCGACAAGGACCTTCTCGACCGCTACGGCCCCCGGCTGCGCGCCCATCTCGACGGCTATGTCCGCCTGTTCGGCGCCGACGGATCACCGATGCCGTACGGCCGTTCGCTCACGTATCGCTTCGCCGCCGCGGCCGCGCCCTGGCTCGGCGCGCTCACCGGCCACACCCCGCTCACCCCCGGCGCCACCCGCCGCCTCGCCTCCGGCACCCTGCGCCACTTCCTCGGCCGGGGCGCCACCGACGCCGAAGGACTGCTCACGCTGGGCTGGCACGGTCCGTACGAACCCGTCCTCCAGACCAACTCGGGGCCGGCCTCCCCCTACTGGGCCTCGAAGGGCTTCCTCGGCCTGCTCATCCCGGCCGGCGATCCGGCCTGGACGGATCGCGAGGAGCCGCTGCCCGCCGAGACGGCGGACGCCGTCACCGCACTCGACCCACCGTGCCTGCTCATCCAGGCCACCGCCGCCGACGGTCTCGTACGCCTCCACAACCACGGCACCCACCACCTCGGCGGCGAGGACGACGACCCCGGCTACTCCCGCTTCGCGTACTCCACCCGGACCGGCCCCAGCGCCGGTCCCGGCGCCGACGACAGGAGCGGCGACCGGACCGCCGACAATCACTTCGCCCTCGTCATCGACGGCAGAGCCACCGCGCGGGGCCCCGTGGTCCCGCAGGGCTCCGGCCCGGGCTGGGCCGCCTCGGCCCATGCCCCGTCGCCCGGCATCCGGGTTCACTCACTGACGCTCGCCCACGGCCGGGCCGAGGTCCGCGCCCATCTCGTCACCGGGGCGCCCGACGGCACCCCCGTACGCCAGACCGGCTGGGCCACCACCCCTGAAGGCCCTACCGCCCAACTCCAGCCGGTGCACGGCTACACGGTGCGCACCGCGTACGACACCGGCTCCACCCTCCAGGGCCCCCGCACCCGTACCGCCGCTCTGCACGGCACGACCGGCGGCGGACCCGCCACCCTCTTCGTCGCCCTCGCCTCGCTCACCGCCGAGCCCGCCCCGGCACCCGTCACCGCGCTCGCGGACGTCGGGATCGACGGACACACCCTCACCGTCACCTGGCAGGACGGAACTACTTCGGTCCGTACTTGCGGCCCGCCCTGGAGCTGACCCCGCCCAGCAGCCCGCGCGGCGCCAGCTTCACCACACCCATGAGCGCCTTGTAGCGCGGGTCAGGGATGGACAGCGACTTCCCGCGCGCGAGGTCGGCAAGCGCCGCCGACACCAGCTTGTCGGCGTCCAGCCACATCCAGCCGGGGATGTTGTCCGTTCCCATTCCGGCCCGCTCATGGAACTCGGTCCGTACGAAACCGGGGCACAGGGCCATCAGCCGCACGCCCGTTCCGGCCAGATCGCGGGCCGCGCCCTGCGTGAACTGCACGACCCAGGCCTTGGACGCGCCGTACGTCCCGCGCGGCACGAACGCCGCCACCGACGCGACGTTCACCACCCCGCCCCGGCCGCGGTCGCGCATCGGCCCCGCCGCCGCGGCCGTCAGCCGCAGCACCGCCTCGCAGTGCACCTTCAGCATCCGCAGCTCATCGGCCATGGACACCTCCAGGAACCGGCCCTTGTTGCCGAACCCGGCGTTGTTCACCAGCAGGTCCACCGGACGCTTGCGGTCCGCCAGCCGCGCCTCGACCGCGGTGATCCCGTCCTCCTCGGCCAGATCCGCGGTCAGCACCTCCGCCTCGATGCCGTGCCGGTCGTGGAGCTCGGTGGCCTGCTCCTGGAGCCGCTTGGTGTCGCGCGCCACCAGGACCAGATCATGTCCGTCGGAGGCGAGCCGCCGCGCGAAGGCGGCGCCGATGCCCGCGGTCGCGCCGGTAATCAGTGCTGTCGTCATGGGCGGCACGTTAGTGCCCCGTGCGCGTGTGCGGCGTACCAGGCTTGCCCGCCCGCCATGCTTCTCGGTCACCTTGACCCACATGCCTGGCACACCGTCAGACCTGGGTGTTTTGGCATCTCTTTGCCCGGATCGGACGAACCGGCCCATCGGCCCTTGTGTCTCGCTCACCGCGGCCGGGAGGCCGGACCGGTCGTGCGGAGGACGCCCGGAGGAACGGTGGTGCGCGGTCAGCCGCCGTACTTGGCGGTGTACGACCGCGCCACCTCCAGCAGCGCGGACTCCATCCACTCGGCCGCGACCAGGGTGCGCGGCAGCAGCTCCCGCTCGAGCGTGGCCGCGCGGAACAGCAGCGCGACCGTGATGTCGTGGTCGGGCCGGTGCACGATCTCGACCGGGTCGTCCGCCTGGAAAGTGCCCGGCTCGATCACCCGCAGCAGCGCCCCTGGCGCTCCCGCCCGGGTGAACCGCTTCACCCAGTCCTTCTCACCGACGTGCCCCTGGAACGTCCTGCAGGGAACGCGGCCGCCGGTCACCTCGAGCACCACCCCGGAGCCGACGCGCCAGCGCTCACCGATGAGGGCCCCGTTCACATCGAGGCCGAGGGTCGTGAGGTTCTCGCCGAACGCGCCGTCGGCCAGCGGGCGCCCCAACTCCCGCTCCCAGTCATCGAGGTCCTCGCGCGCGAAGGCCATGACGGCACGGTCGTTCCCTCCGTGGAAACGCAGGTCGGCGACGGTGTCCCCGTCCACTCCGCCGCCGCCGGTCCCCGGCGGGCCGGGCGCGAAGACCCGTACGGGCCCGTCGACCGGGCGCTTGTCCACACCAGTGATCCCGCCCGGTGCGCTGGTGTACTCGACGGACTTCGGCCGGCCCACGTTCACGGAGAGAATCTTCATGCGCACGACACTAGGCCCTGTCGTTCGGATCTTGCCGGGCTCGCGTGCCCTGGCACGCACTCCCCCAGAGCTTCGCCTGGGGGGACCCCCAGCTGCGTTGTCGTCAGTCGC